>CAYGUZ010000127.1:0-5431 GCA_964353215.1 uncultured Flavobacteriaceae bacterium | reverse complement strand
TTTTCCGGTAACGCTCAAAGTATTTTGAAGGCAGAACGGCTGGTCTTAAATGCGATGCAGCGAATGAGTGCAATTGCGACCAAAACCAATTTTTTCGTTGGGCTTTTAAAAGGCACAGGGACTAAAATTTTAGATACCAGAAAGACAACTCCGGGAATTCGTGTTCTTGAAAAGTGGGCGGTTAAGATCGGTGGTGGAGAAAACCATCGCTTCGCTTTATATGACATGATAATGTTGAAGGACAATCATATCGATTTTGCTGGCGGATTGACCAAAGCTATTGACAAGACCAAGGCTTACCTAAAAGAAACCGGTAGGGATTTAAAAATTATTGTAGAAGCTAGAAACTTAGGTGAAATAAGAGAGATTATGGCATCTGATGGAGTTTATAGAATTTTAATAGATAATTTTAATTACGAAGACACTCGAAAAGCTGTTACTTTGATTAACGGCAAGTGTTTGACCGAATCTTCTGGGGGTATTAATGAGAAAACCATTAGGGCTTATGCAGAATGTGGAGTAGATTATATTTCTTCTGGGGCTTTGACCCATTCAGTTTATAATATGGACCTTAGTTTAAAAGCCGTTTAAATGTCTGAATCCATAGAGGAAAGATTAGATAAAATACCGGTTATTAATTTACTGGTGCGTTTACTTAAAAAAGTAAAACTACCTGCTTTCGAAGGTCTTTCGCTTTATGATTTAATTGAAATTTATATTGTCGGCATTGTGCAAGGCACCTTATCTACAAGAGCCAGTTCGATTGCATTCAGTCTCTTTATGGCCCTATTTCCACTGATGATTTTCTTTGTTACCCTGATTCCCTTTGTGGTGCCTTATGTAAGTGCGGGCAATGAAGGTTTTGACGCCCAGTTCCTTATTTTTTTAGAATCTTTTCTGCCCTCCGCGACCAGTGATTATTTTAGTGAAATCTATCAACAAATAAAAGACCAAAAAAGAGGAGGTCTTTTGTCCTCAGCTTTTATTATCTCTATCTTTTTAGTAGCGAATGGAGTGAACGCCATATTTAGCGGATTTGAAAATTCTTATCATATAGAATTGACGAGAAACTTTTTTAGGCAGTATATCTATGCTTTAATGGTGGGTCTTTTACTTTCAATTTTGTTGATAGTAGGGGCTGTTGTTTTTGTTTATGTTGAATTTTACGTTGTAGAGTACACTTCGGAATATTTTGGAAAGGCGTACGGATATGATGTAAAAGAAGGTGATTACTTGGGTATACAAGTTGCAAAGGTTTTATTCTTTATGCTCTTTTCGTACATAACAACGGCCATACTTTATTATTTCGGAACTGTAGAAGGTAGAAAAGCTCGCTTTTTTTCGGCCGGTGCCATAATGACTACACTTCTGTTCGTTTTAACCTCATACCTATTCGGGGTTTACGTTGAAAAATTTGCCCGTTACAATGAATTGTATGGTGCTTTAGGAGGATTATTAATTTTAATGGTGTTTATTTGGCTTAATTCTAATATACTCCTGTTAGGATTTGAATTAAATGCAACATTGTCTTCTATGAGAAAGAGTGTTGCCAGAAACTTAAAAGAAGAAAAAATTGAGAATTAGACATTGTTTTTGCCTAGTAATTGTATGCCTTAACGTTCAATTGCTTTCCTCACAAAGCGTTGTGGGCAAATGGAGAACTATTGATGACAGAAACGGAATTACCAAAGCTATCGTAGAACTTTATAAAGAAGATGGTTTGTTGCAGGGCAGGGTGCTTAAAATATTGGAAAAAGGAAAGGAAAATGCCCTTTGTATCAAATGTGAAGGAGAATTGAAAGATAAACCCGTTGAGGGAATGCAGATTATTTTTTCGTTCGAAGAGACGGATGAGGGAGTTTATAGGGGTAAAAAACTTTTTGACCCAGAGCAGGCAATGACTTTTCGAGGCAAAATTTGGCTAGACCCAGATAATCCCGATAAATTGAAGGTCAGAGGTTATCTTGCTTTTTTGTATCGCACACAAACTTGGCTTAGGTTTCAAGAATAGTTTAACATGGAATATTTTATAGACGTTGTGCTTCCCATTACCTTGGAGAAGCTTTTTACCTATAAAATTTCTGAGCAGGAATCAGATTTTTTAAAAGCGGGTATGCGTGTTGCCGTTCCTTTCGGAAAATCAAAAATTTATACTGCTCTGGTTTATAGAATCCATAATTCCCCCCCTCAAATTTATGAGCCAAAGGAAATTCATCAAATTTTAGATGATAGACCCATTGTTACCGCTGTTCAATTAAGACATTGGGAGTGGATAGCCAATTATTATATGTGTACCCTTGGGGAAGTGGTGCGCAGTGCTTTGCCTTCTGCCTTTTTATTGGAGAGCGAAACCTTAGTTTTGCCCAATAGGCTAGCGGAAATTGATGAATCGCAATTAAAGGATGAAGAATTCTTGATTTTAGAAGCCCTTCGACATCAATCAGCCCTAAAAATAAGTGAAATTTCAGCTATTGTTGACCGGAAAAATGTACTTCCGCTTGTAAACAAACTTGTCGAAAAAAGAGCAATTCAGCTGAAAGAGGAGATTTACGAGCAGTACAAACCTAAATTGGTAAGGTATGTGCGCTTAGGTGAGGCGTATGGTTCAGAAGAAAAATTAGAGGGATTGCTGCACAGTTTGACAAGGGCACCCAAACAAAGTCAGGTTGTGCTTTCTCTATTTTCATTACAGGCCAAAACAAAAAAACCTATTAAGGTTACAGACTTAGAGAAAGGGAGTGGAGGTTCAAAAGCCGTTATAAAATCCCTTATTACTAAGGGAATTTTAGATGAGTATCAGATTAAAACAGATAGGGTTGGTTATGACGGTTCTGGTCAAATACAGGGGCAAATAAACCTAAATAACGAGCAACAAAATGCTTTAAGAACAATACAGACCAGTTTTCAAGATAATAAAGTCTGTCTGCTTTATGGGGTAACCTCTTCGGGTAAGACCGAGGTATACATTAAATTAATAGAGCAGGTTCTAAGTGAAGGTAAACAAGCACTTTATCTACTGCCTGAAATTGCACTGACTTCGCAGCTTATCGACCGGTTACGAGCTTATTTCGGAAATAAAGTAGCGGTTTACCATTCAAAATATAGTATACATGAACGTGTTGAGACTTGGAACAATGTATTAAATCATCAAGAGAAAGCCCAGATTGTGATAGGGGCAAGGTCTGCTTTGTTTTTACCTTTTTCTAATCTAGGTATTATCGTTGTCGACGAAGAGCATGAGTCCTCATTTAAACAGTTCGACCCAGCTCCGCGTTATCATGCGAGAGACGCTGCAATAGTATTGGCAAATTTTCAGAATTGCAAATGTGTTCTGGGTTCTGCAACGCCAAGTATTGAAAGCTATAAAAACGCAAAGAAAGGCAAATATGGTTTGGCAGAAATGAAGCAGCGCTATGGCAATGTTTTGATGCCAGTGATAGAATTGGTCGATATTAAAGAAGCTACCCGTAAAAAACGTATGAAAGGTCATTTTTCGGAACGTTTACAAGAAACGATATCAGAGGTGCTAAACGAAGGAGAACAAATAATACTATTTCAAAACAGACGTGGTTTTGCGCCGATCATAGAGTGTACCACTTGCGGTCATTCATCGCAATGCCCTAATTGTGATGTGAGTTTGACCTATCATCAGTTCAAGAATCAACTTAGATGCCATTATTGCGGTTATCATATGGCTTTGCAATTGGCCTGCGAAGCCTGTGGTAATAGTACTTTAGATAAAAAGGGATTTGGAACGGAACAGGTGCAGCAAGAATTAGAGATACTTTTTCCTCAAGCTAAAGTAGGCCGTATGGATTTGGATACTACCCGTGGAAAATACGCTTATGAAAAGATAATTACTTCTTTTGAACAGCAAGAAATGGATATTTTGGTAGGTACTCAGATGGTTACTAAAGGGCTCGATTTTAGAAATGTAAGCCTGGTCGGTATTATGAACGCCGATAGTTTACTGAATTTTCCAGATTATAGAGCGCACGAGCGCAGTTTTCAATTATTGACCCAAGTAGCGGGTAGGGCAGGACGGACAAAAAAGAGAGGTAAGGTTTTAATACAGACCTATAACCCCTATCACCAAATATTACAGCAAGTATCCAGCACAGATTATGAAAAAATGTATGAAGAACAGATTTACGAACGTGAGCAGTATAACTACCCGCCAGAGCTAAGAATCATCAAGATCACCCTTAAAGACAAAGATTATAACAAACTGAACGAAGCTTCGCAATGGTTTGCGAATTCTTTAAGAAATGTATTAAAAGATACTGTTTTAGGGCCTGAATTTCCTGTAGTCTCAAGAATTAGACGCTTATATCTTAAGAACATCATTTTAAAGGTAAAAAAAGAAAGGCCGGTGGCCCAAACAAAAAATAGCATTAAAAGAATAGAAAAGTCTTTTAATGCTATTCCACAATATAAGAGTGTTAAGGTAATCTACAACATAGACCACATTTAACTATACGTTTGCCAGTGCTTCTGCAAGCTCTGTCTTTTTGTTTCTGCTCAAAGGTATCTGTCTTCCCCCCACTTCAACATTCTTACTGTTGAATTTCTCGATTTTCTCAAGATTAACAATATAAGATTTGTGTATTCTTAAGAACTTTTCGGCAGGCAATTGCTGCTCAAAAGATTTCATTGTTGAAAGAATAACAATATTGGCTTCGTCTGTAACTAATTTTATATAATCACCAAGGGCTTCGATCCATTTGATGTCATTAAGGATAACCTTACGTTTTTTAAGGTTGCTCTTTACAAAGATATGCTCCTCGTCCTCATCAACTCTGTGGATTTGCTCGTATTTTGACACTGCTCTTTTAACAGATGCCTCAAAACGCGCAAGGGTAATAGGTTTGTGTAGGTAATCGGTAACGTCATAATCGAATGCTCTTAGCGCATAATCCGGTTTGCCGGTGATTAAAATTACCTGAGGTGGATTCTCCAAAGCCTCCAATAAGTCAAAACCACTAATAATAGGCATTTCAACGTCTAAGAAGATTAAGTCAACCTCATTATTCTTGAGGCCGTTTTTGGCTTCGATAGCATTGCTATACTCTGCCACTAATGCAAGATGTGGGTGATTGTTGACTAACTTCGCGACAGCCATACGCTGCATCGAAGAGTCATCTACAATAATACTTTTTAGTTTCATAAATGGGGTGATTTGTGGGGTTAAATCATCGGCAAATTACATAAAAAACACGATGAGATGCAACAAAAGATGTAAACATTGCATAATCTGTTGTGTAATTGGTAATAGACGTGATGTATGGTTGTTTATGGTTCAAATTGTTAATAACTGTTCGTGATATGTTTGCACTTATAACGAACATTTTTTAGATTTCTTGTGAATAGAAACAATTATGTTTACTTTTGCGCTCCTTAAATAAATATATAATATGAACCATTACGAAAC
>CAYGUZ010000126.1:0-6103 GCA_964353215.1 uncultured Flavobacteriaceae bacterium | reverse complement strand
GTATTTTCTTCATGACTATAGGTAAAACAACCCAAACGCTCAAAACGCATTTCTTTTACCCAATCCCTTAGAATGCTGAAATCTTCTTCCGTTTCTCCCGGATAACCTACAATCAATGTTGTTCTAATTGTCATGTCAGGCACGGCCGCCCGAAAATCATGAAGTAGTTTTGTAGTCTTGGCGTAGGTAGTACGACGTCTCATACTTTTTTAAATAGCATCCGATATATGTTGAAGAGGAATATCTATATAGTTGCATATTTTGGGCTCCTTTTTCATAAGGTCCAATACATCCATCGGAAAACCTGTTGGGAAGGCATAGTGTAAACGAATCCATTCGATACCTTCAACCTTAACAAGTGCTGCCAACAGCTCGGCAAGATTTCGTTTCTTATATAGGTCTAAACCATAATAGGTTAAATCTTGGGCTATCAAAATCAATTCTTTCACCCCTTTAGCGGCCAGTTTCTCAGACTCAGCAACCAACTCTTCGATAGGTTTACTCTTGTGCTTACCGCGCATTAAGGGTATGGCACAGAAAGAGCATGGCCGATCGCAACCTTCGGCAATTTTTAAATAGGCATAGTTTTTAGGGGTAGTGGTCAAACGTTCACCAATAAGTTCGTGTTTATAATCGGCCCCTAAAGCTTTTAATAGATTCGGTAAGTCGCTTGTGCCAAAATATTCGTCTACATTGGGTATTTCTTTTTGCAGATCTGGTTTGTAGCGCTCACTTAAACAACCTGTAACAAACACCTTATCAACGTCTCCGGCTTCCTTCTTTTGAACGTATTCTAAAATTGTATTTACACTTTCTTCTTTGGCATTGGCAATAAATCCGCAGGTATTGATGACCACCACGTTGCCTTCTTCCTCATGCACAACTTCTTTATTATTTGCCCTAAGCTGCCCCATAAGTACCTCTGAATCGTAAACATTTTTGCTACAACCTAAGGTTACTACATTGATTTTGTTCTTTTTAAGTGATTTTGTGCGCATACCTATATAAATGGAGGGCAAAAATACAACAAGCCCCTGCAATTGGTCGATTTTAACGCGTATTTCTTTAGCCTTTGCGTTAAACTGGCACGCCCTAAAATGCGACTACGGGTTAATATTAAAATTTAAGTGGCTTAGATGCATGCAATTAGGTGTTTTATAATCTAAAGATAAATGCAATCTTTTGTTGTTGTCCAATTTTTTGTTGCAAGTCGACAATACCAAGTTGCTAATAAAAAAACCTATTAAAGAGGCTTGTTTTGAGCTGTTTTTTTCTTTATTCGAGTTTACTATTGTTGGGTATAGTTATCTCTTGTGCAGAGATTTTAGAAATTCATCTGCAGTCATCACAGGTAATAATCATTTTTTTAAGTCCTTTCCGTTTCTTGTTATTATAATTTCACATTCTGATTCTGTCGCACTGAAATATTTCAGCGTATTTTCAAAATCCTTTATCGAAGAATTAAGTCCCTTTTAAATCGTTTGTTCATCCAGAGAGTATATTCGGCAGATTATTTTAAATTTCCTTAGTTTTTCCCTAGCAATTTTTACGTTCTCAAATTTTGATAAAAAAAAGTTCACTCTTGCAAATGAAATGGGTGAAACCACCATTGTCAGCTTTTCTCTTTCTGCCAATGTTACAATTTTTGCAATCGGTTCATAAAATGGTTTTCGCTCCCCCCAGAAAGTCCTACATTACATTTTTGTTTACAAAAATCCTTTTGCTCATTTATATTTCTCAATTGAATAATCAGAATATTCTTTTAGGGTCATGACCCTAAAAGAATAAAGGGGGTTAAGATTTAAACAACATATTGATTATTTTTAGGATACTGGACTATGGCTTTTCATAGGATGCATTGTTGTGACCAATTTTCCTTATTCCAATATATTTATAAGAACGTTGTAGTATCTGTTCGCAATAAATTTGGCACCTGCTTCATTGTAGTGAACATCATCAGCCAGTAAACCATCATTAAATCCTGTAAACATATCTACTGTTGTTACCTGCGATGTTTCAGTTGTTTGGCCGGCTGCAATACTTAAAACTTCTGACTGTATTTGTTCAATAAAATCTGTTAATTCAGGAGTCATTATATCAGATCGAACTGGAGCCATCTGCTCAATGATAATTATAATGTTTGGATTGTCAGCTTGAAGAATATCAATTATGGCATTGATATTAGATACTGCTTGTGAATAGGATAATCCCTGAAGGGCATCATTGCCCCCTGGCGAACTCAGTAAAACAATATCAGGGGGGCCAGTTTGATTTAACCAATCATCAAGTTCATTTAGTATTTCACCAGAAGTCCAACCACCTCTACCTTCATGGTCTTTGTCAAAATTTATAGATTCAAAAACAGGGTAGTACGCATCATCCGACTGTGTTCCTATAAAATCAAATTTCCAATCATTCTCTTTTAAGCCTTTCCAAAGTTCGTATCGGAAACTCTCATATTGAGGTCTTGCCCCTTCAACTCTTGATGCACCTAATGGCATAATTTTATTTATAGAGGAACTCTGTGGGTTAGATGTTATGTCATCATTCTTATTACAAGCATTGAATAGAAATAATAATATTATGAAGGCTGATGTCTTTATTGTAAATTTCATTGTTTGGTTCTTTTAAACTACTGAGAACGCCGCACTATGCACAACAGCTGCGTAAGCAGTACGCGGGTTGTGGGGTTGAGGGCTAATTTAAGGAAATATAGTAAAAACGTCCAACAATGAACGATAGTTTTCTACCGCTTAGATTCGATTCATTGTTCGTCAGGGAATCCGCGATAGCGGACATATACTTATCAAATAGGAGTCATGGAATAAAATAGAAGCCAGTAACAACCCTCAACAAGAAGTAAGATAGTCCAGATCACAGAACAATATAGGTGAAGGTCCGCTTAACGGGCTATCACATCGGTTAGCAAGTGACCGGACCGATTAACTTATAATCATACAGATGCCGGTGAAGACCAAAAGGGCTATCACATATGGGATGCGGAGCATGTCATATTAAAAGAAAAAAGAGGGTAAGATTTAAAGAATATATTAATTATCCTTAGAATACTGGACTATGGATTTTCATAGGAGCCATTGTAGCACGTTTTTAATCAGGTATCGTTATGGTTTCAAATTTCCAACCTTTATCAGTTTTATGATTCTTATTAAAATTTGGTGACTTTATTCCAGTATATATCATTCCGGCTGCTGGGACGGTTAGCCAAAAAGCAGCTGAATCAACTAATACGCCTATTAAAACACCAAAACCAGCTGTTACAGCTCCTCCATAAATAAGAAATCCAGAAGTGAAAATAGAAGTCAAAAGAGGATTCCGTTTTATTGCGTCAATCTCTGACAAATCGATGCTAATATTGTCAACCATAATTGTGCTGCTGTTTTCTATCTTAAAACGACCTTTAATTTTCCGACCATCAAATGTTGTTAGCTTTATTCTTTTGCTCTCTTTGATTATTTTTTCTTTGTTTGAATTAACATTAGTGATTTTGATAGCCTGATTTTGTCCTATCAGTAGATTAAAGAAAAATAAACTAAAAACTATAAGAAAGCTTTTTTTCATAACAAGTAATTTTTTTGGTAAATACTGGAATAACTAATTGGTTGCGTCAAATGTTGCACCATCAATTGTATATAGTCACCAGTAACTATATTTCTTTTTTATATCAACTACTCTTTATATCCTTCTGGCAACTTGCGCACCTTGGTCAAATCTTCAAAAGATTTGCCCATTCTTAATAAACTACCCTCTGAGAATTGCTTGCCTATAAAAGTTAAGCTAATGGGCTCACCAGTAGCTTTATACCCCATAGGTATTGTCAGTGCTGGGTATTTTGCCACCGCGGCATACCCTGCATGGTAATTGTTGATGGACAAAATAGCGTTCAAATCGTGTTTTTTCATAGCATCATTAAAATAAAGACGGCCATTCTCTTCTAGGGTATTTTTTATCACCGCTAAGCCTTCTGCAGTTGTTGAATCTGCCAATATACCTTCAAACAAGGCCTGCCCATAGGGAATACGAACCAAAGAATCTTGCTTGTTAAATGCCACCGCATCGGCTATAGAAGTAATTTTAACCGCATCTTTATCTTGAACTTGACTATCGATATAATCCGGTAAATCATTTTTCATATCAATATTCAAAATGGATAAAAATCCGTTCATTTGAACTTCTGGTGGTGTGAACTCTACGATTTCCGCTCCGGCATTCTTAAGTTTTTCGATGGTCGCCTTGTAAATAGAGTCGCCCTCCATAAGATTTTTAAAAACACCTAGTCGCACTTCGTTTAATGGTATCGGTCTCTCACCTGAAGTAAAGATTCCAGAAAAATTTTCTCTGGTCGAAGCCCTATCATCATAGTCGTACCCCATCATTGCAGACAGTAAAATAGCATTATCGGAAACATTTTTGGTCATCGGCCCTGGGGTATCTAAAGTACTTGAAATGGGCACGATACCGGTTCTGCTCAACAACCCAATTGTTGGTTTTAGACCTACTACCGAATTTTGACTGGAAGGTGATAAAATAGACCCTGAGGTTTCCGTGCCTACTGCGGCCACGGCATAATTGGCTGCAATAGAAGTACCACTACCAGAACTGGAGCCACCGGTCTCAAATATTCTACGTCCATAGGGGTTCAGTGTTTGCCCACCAACAGCACTATAGCCCACAGGGCATCCACTGCACAAAAAGTACGCCCATTCACTTAGGTTTACCTTACCTAAGATCAAAGCTCCGTTTTCTTTTAAACGATTTACAATAAAGGCATTATCCGTAGTATTATGCTGCAAAGCGATGGCACCAGCGGTTGTTTTCATGTTTTGTGTTCCAATATTGTCCTTTAAAAGTATGGGCATACCATAAATAGGGTGCAATCCTTTCTTATCCTTATCCAGCTTTCGTGCTTCTTGAAGTACATTGGGATTGAGCGCAATCACTGTATTTAGGGTGGTGCTGTTATCCAATTCGTACTTATAAATCCGTTTTAGATAAAAAAGCACCAATTCCTCATAGGTCAATTTCTCCGTTTTAATATGTCCTTGAATTGTTGGGATGTCTTGTTCTAAAACCAATGGTTTTATTTGCTCATAGCGCTCTTCAGAAAACTGGGATACCTCATTATACAAGGGCCTAAAAACATCGTTTTTATCGAGCACCTTAGATTGAATGAGCTTGTAACGCATTCTACCATTCTCATGTTCTGCATTGGCAGCAACTTCTGTAGAGTCGTTATAGGGCGTCCATAATACTACATCTGTGTTCTTTTCTTGAGGTATTTTTTCATTTTTACAAGCTGTACCAAAGCAGAGAATGAATAGAAAAACTACTAAAGTATTACCTATTGAAGCGATTGATTTTGTCATTTTTTAAAGGTCTTTTGAGAATTCTAAATATAAGATTTCTCCCTTAGGCTTAAAAATGACCGGCTAGTTATTTTGTGAAAGTGTTTGCCACTTTTTAACGTTATGTTCATTCATTCTAACAAACTCATCCTTCCCCAGTTCTGAAGCTATTTTTAAGGACTTTTTAGCCGAAGCTATTGCCTCTTTAAAATTTCCTAGTTCGGCCTCTACCAGAGATTTTACCCTATAAAAATAATAGGTGTCACCACCAAGCTCAAGTGCTTTATCAAGATATGCCAAGGCTCTTTCAAAATCTTTCCCCTGTTCTTGAAGATAACGGGCAGCCTCATAATAGGTTTGCGCAGTCAGATTGTCTTTCAGTTGTTTTGCTATTTCCAATTCCATCTGGGTATCGGTATCGACTTTAAAAGGAATGGTCACTTTTGTACTCGCCCAAATCAAATTGAGGTTTGTTGTATTATGCGTGATGGAATCAAAAGCAATCAAAAAGTTTTCTTGATTATAGGGGATGGATTCGGGCTTAACGGCTATCCGAAATAAGTCTTCAGCGGGATTGTAATTTTTTCGGCCATCGCCCCAATGTTCGGTATTGGTATGAAAAGCTATTACCCATTCCTCTTTTTCAGGGAAGGCATAAAGAGCGTAGATTCCTTTCGGCAATAGATTTCCTAAAATCTCCATATCGGTATCTACCGAAATTTTGGTGCTCTCATTGGCAC
>CAYGUZ010000125.1:1868-6108 GCA_964353215.1 uncultured Flavobacteriaceae bacterium | reverse complement strand
ACTGGTTAGTGAGCCATAAATTCGGGTAATATATTGCTGTAGGTCTATCTTTTCTTGATCATCTAAGTTCTTACTACTGTTTATCTTTTGTTCCATCACCCGAATACGGTCACGCACCATAACAATTTTATGAAAAAAGGTGTCGATGGGCATTTCTTTGTTCGCCGTAGCATCCCCTGGGTCTAGAATCAATTTTCCGCCACGCCACTTATCAGCCATAGCCACTTTTTCATGCGTATCACTCCATTTTTCCAATATTTTTACCAGTGCGCTTTCCACATCAAAAAAACTGACACTGTCCACATCATCTTCTAAAGCCTCTATCACCTCAAAATCTGAGTCAATGTCTATCGTTTCCAATCCGTTTTCTAAAAAGGTAACCCAATAATGTTTAGACGACACATTGGTGACCACTCCCTTTCCATATTCGGGATGGTTAATACGCGATCCTATGCCTAGTAGTTTCATTTGCTATTGTTTTAGTTAGACAACCGTCAGTTCGAGTAATTCGCTTGTAGCGAATCGTATCGAGCATAGCTTGTGCAATTCCATTCCAAAAATACAATAGCAATTAACAAAAATGCAAGAGAACCTCGCTTCATTTTTACGGCGCAATTGATTACTTTAGCATCTTGTGCTATGATCAACTACGAAGAAAATATTGAAGTACGCGGAGCGCGTGTTCATAATCTCAAAAATATAGATGTTACAATACCCAGAGAAAAGCTTGTCGTAATTACCGGCCTTTCTGGCAGTGGTAAATCTTCATTAGCTTTTGATACTATTTATGCCGAAGGGCAACGACGTTATATCGAAACCTTTTCGGCCTATGCGCGGCAGTTTTTAGGTGGGCTGGAACGCCCAGATGTGGATAAAATCGATGGCCTTTCTCCCGTAATCGCCATTGAGCAAAAAACAACCTCAAAATCACCTCGCTCTACCGTAGGAACCATAACGGAAGTGTATGATTTTCTACGACTGTTGTTTGCCCGGGCTGGTGATGCCTACAGTTACAACACAGGCGAGAAAATGGTAAGCTATAGTGATGAGCAGATAAAAAAGCTCATTATTGAATCATACCAGGGCAAGAAAATTAATGTTCTCGCGCCGGTAATCAAATCAAGAAAAGGACATTATCGCGAGCTTTTTGAGCAGATAGGGAAGCAAGGGTTCGTAAAAGTACGAGTGGATGGCGCTGTGGTAGATATTACCAAAGGAATGAAAGTGGACCGTTATAAAGTGCACGATATTGAAATCGTTATCGACCGCCTAAAAGTTGCAAAGGGCGAAGAGTTCGATAAACGCCTATCAGAAACTATTAATACGGCCATGTACAGTGGCAACAACGTATTGATGGTTCTAGAAGAGGGTGAAAAAGTGCCTCGTTATTTCAGTAGGGACTTAATGTGTCCATCTTCGGGAATCTCTTATCCTACACCAGAACCGAACACTTTTTCTTTTAATTCCCCAAAGGGCATGTGCTCACATTGCAATGGTCTAGGGCATGTGTACGAGGTAAACGAAGAAAAAATATTTCCGAATAAAAAACTGTCCATAAAAGCCGGTGGTGTTGCACCTTTGGGTGAATACAAAAAATCTTGGGCCTTCAAACAGCTGGAGACCATTGGAGAGCGCTATAAGTTTGATATGGAAACGCCTTTGGATAAGATTCCGAATGAAGCTATGGATGTAATCCTTAACGGAGGAAAAGACAGTTTTGCTGTAGATTCAAAGACTTTGGGCGTAAAGCGGGAATATAAGATTGATTATGAAGGGATTTCCAACTTTATAAAATCACAATTTGATGAAGCCAACTCTACTTCAATAAAGCGATGGGCCAAAGATTATATGGATAAAATCCAATGCCCTACATGCGATGGTTCACGTTTGCGTAAAGAATCGCTCTATTTTAAAATCGATGAAAAGAATATCGCAGAATTGGCCAATTTAGATATCGCTGAACTTGCACAGTTCTTTGAAGAACTAGAACAAAAATTAGAGGGTAATCAAAAAAAGATAGCCGAAGAAATCGTAAAAGAGATTCGTACCCGTATTCGTTTTCTTTTAGACGTGGGCTTAGACTACCTCTCTTTAAATCGAAGTTCAAAATCGCTCTCTGGTGGTGAAGCACAACGGATTAGATTAGCTACCCAAATAGGTTCGCAATTAGTAGGCGTACTTTATATTTTAGATGAGCCGAGTATAGGATTGCATCAACGTGATAATGAACGATTGATAAATTCTTTGGCTGCATTGCGAGATATCGGTAATTCGGTAATCGTTGTAGAGCATGACCGTGATATGATCGAAGCTGCCGACCATGTCATTGACATTGGCCCCAAGGCCGGTAAGCATGGTGGAACCATTATTTCTGAAGGAAAACCCGAAGATTTTAAGAATTACGACACCCTTACAGCAGATTATATCACTGGGGATAAAGAAATTGAAGTGCCTGAAAAACGTAGAAAAGGAACAGGCAAAAAATTGGTTTTATCCGATTGTACGGGCAATAACCTTAAAAATGTAACCGCGGAGTTTCCGCTTGGCAAAATGATTGGGGTTACGGGAGTTTCCGGAAGTGGCAAATCCACATTAATTAATGAGACCCTTTACCCGATTATGAACGCCCATTACTTTAATGGGGTCAAAAAACCAATGCCCTATAAAAAAATCAAGGGGCTAGAACATATCGATAAGGTAATTGATATCAATCAATCCCCTATCGGGCGAACGCCGAGATCAAATCCGGCGACATATACAGGTACTTTTAGTGAAATTCGCGCTTTGTTCGCAAAGACTACTGAGGCTACCATTCGCGGATATAAACCGGGGCGATTCAGTTTTAATGTGCAAGGCGGTCGTTGCGAGACCTGCCAAGGCGGCGGTTTAAAGGTAATTGAAATGAACTTTTTACCCGATGTCTATGTAGAATGCGAAACCTGCAATGGTAAACGTTTTAACAGGGAAACCTTGGAGATTCGCTATAAAGGAAAGTCAATTGCGGATGTCTTAGAAATGACAATGAACGAGGCCGTAGACTTCTTTGAGAATATTCCTAAAATCCATAGAAAGCTCAAGACCATTGTAGATGTAGGCCTTGGTTATATCTCTTTGGGGCAACAATCCACTACCCTTTCAGGGGGCGAAGCGCAACGTGTAAAGTTAGCTACGGAATTATCCAAAAGAGATACAGGAAATACATTTTATATCTTAGATGAACCTACAACCGGACTTCATTTTGAAGATATTCGAGTTTTAATGGAAGTATTGAATAAATTGGTAGACAAAGGTAATACGGTTTTGGTCATTGAACACAATATGGATGTGATAAAAATGGTGGACCATATTATCGATATTGGTTATGAAGGTGGTCGTGGCGGCGGAATGATCGTGGCCAAAGGCACTCCTGAAGAAGTAGCTAAAGACAAGAAAAGCTATACGGCCAAGTTTCTCAAAAAAGAGCTTGAAAATTCTAAGAAGAATCTCGCGAAAGCGATTTAATATAAAAATATGCGATCAGAAGTACACCCAAAAGGTTGGAATGAAATAAAAACGAACGATTCTTGGGCCATTTTTAAGATAATGGGCGAATTCGTAAACGGTTTCGAAAAAATGAGCCAAATAGGCCCCTGCGTGTCAATTTTTGGTTCGGCCAGAACCAAACCTGGTGCCAAATATTATGAATTGGCAGTAGATGTAGCACAAAAACTGGCTTCTTCTGGTTATGGCGTCATTACAGGTGGTGGACCCGGAATAATGGAAGCCGGCAACCGAGGAGCAAACCAAGCAGGTGGAACTTCAGTAGGTTTAAATATAGATTTGCCCTTTGAACAGCACGATAACCCCTATATTGATTCTGACAAGAGTTTAGACTTTGACTACTTTTTTGTGCGCAAGGTCATGTTCGTCAAATATTCACAAGGATTTGTCGTTATGCCAGGAGGGTTTGGCACGCTTGATGAGCTATTTGAAGCAATTACACTTATACAGACCAAAAAAATCGGAACATTTCCGATAATCCTGGTGGGTACAAGTTTTTGGAACGGTCTTATGGATTGGATCAAGACAAGAATGCTAGAAGAAAAAAATATAAGTCCAGAAGACCTTGATTTGATTAAACTAGTCGATTCACCAGATGAAGTAGTTGCTATTATAGACGCCTTTTATAAAGGGCACACCATGAGTCCGAACTTTTAAAAAGGTTTTTTTGAGAAAAAATTGTTTTCGATTTAAGTTATAC
>CAYGUZ010000125.1:0-1858 GCA_964353215.1 uncultured Flavobacteriaceae bacterium | reverse complement strand
AAGTTATACATCTCAGCAATACTGTTATTCTGCAGTTTGTATGCGGTTGCCCAGCATGAAAATAATTTAACGGCAACTATTGATGATGACACGAAAGAGATTTCGATCAAGCAAAAATTCACCTATGTAAACAATTCGGATACGAGCCATAAAGAACTCTATTTCAACGACTGGAACCACGCTTATTCTTCAAAAAAAACACCTTTGGCCAAGCGTTTTACAGAACAGTTCAAAAAAAGCCTACATCTCGCCAACGATAATGAACGAGGTCGCACCGATATTGTTAGTGTTGTCGATAGCGAATACGGCGGCCTTAAATGGGAAAGGACCAAAAACTTGGATATTATTCGGGTAGAGTTGCAAGAACCACTTGCCCCCGGTGAATCGATTACTATTTTCTTTACCTACAATTTAAAACTGCCACAAAATAGATTTACCCCGTATGGCTACAATTCTGATGGAGGCTATTATTTGAAAGATTGGTACCTAAACCCTGCTGTTTTTGATGGGGATTGGAAATTATATTCGAATAAGAATCTTGAAGACAATTATACAGGGCTTACCAACACAAAGGTCAGTCTTATTTTTCCTAAAAAACTGTTTCTTACTTCAAATTTTAAAGAATCAAGGGTAAACGATATTTCTTTTGCACAACAAATTTTGCTGAAGGCCACGAACGGTAAAAACTGTGAAATCATTCTTACACCTACAAAAGAATTTACTAAGCACGTTACTTCATATTTAACCGTTAAAACTGATTTAGAATCTAAAAAATATGATGGTATCTCACAGGTCCTATCCATAGAAAAAGTATCCAAATTTATTCATGATCATTTGGGAGAACATCCTCAAAAAGAAGTTCTGGTCAGTGAAATGGACTACAGTAAGAGTCCACTTTACGGCTTAAATCAATTGCCTTCGTTCGTTAGGCCCTATCAAGAGCAGTTTCAGTTTGAAATGATGTTCTTAAAAACGACCCTGAATAGTTTTTTAAAAGAATCCTTATATCTTGACCCCCGACAAGAACGTTGGGTTTCTGATGCTATAAGTAATTATCTGATGATCAAGTATGTGGAGGAGAATTATCCAAAGCAAAAACTGATCGGCAAACTTTCTCGAATTTGGGGTGTTCGTGGTTTTCATTTGGCCAAAATGGATTTTAACGAACAGTACTACTTACTTCAAATGCTTTCGACAAGAAAAAACATTGATCAAGCACTTACTACCCCAAACGACTCCCTTATCAAATTCAATCAAAAGATAGCAAACCGTTATAAAGCAGGGCTAGGCTTGGCCTATTTGGCCGAATACATCGGAGAAGAAAAAATAGATAGTAGTATTTTATCTTTTTTTAAGAAAAGAGCATTACAACCCAAAACAAAGGCACGGGATTTTAGAGACATTCTTGAAGCCAATACCGATAAGGATATTTCTTGGTTTTTTGAGGAATATGTAGGTACCCGAAAGCGTATCGATTTTAAGATTAAAAACGTAAGAAAAAGCGAAGACTCCATTACATTGACCATAAAGAACAAGAGAGGTACTAACGTGCCCATTTCACTTTTCGGTCTTCAAAAAGACTCTGTAGTATCAAAATACTGGTTCAGTGATATTGATACTTCACGCACTTTTACCATTCCTAGAACAACTGAAGATTGTTTGGTCTTGAATTATGATCAAAAAATACCCGAGTTCAATCAACGCGACAACTGGAAAACTTTAAACGGCTTTTTCTCTAGTAATAAAAAATTACAGTTCCGTTTTTTTAGGGACACAGAAGACCCTTATTACACGCAAGTTTTTTATGTTCCGATAGCAAATTTTAATTTGTATGATGGTATAACTCCTGGCCTTAGAA
>CAYGUZ010000124.1:0-6215 GCA_964353215.1 uncultured Flavobacteriaceae bacterium | reverse complement strand
GTATCAGAGCTGCAGGCATTTTTTCTCCTTCGCCGACGACCATAATCTGGTCAATAAAACGAGATTGTTTAAATCTGTTTTCTAAAAGCTGCGGGGCGACGTATTTACCACCTGAAGTTTTGAACATTTCTTTTTTACGGTCGGTAATTCTTAAAAATCCATCGGCATCTATTTCACCAATATCCCCAGTATGGAAATATCCATTTTTAAGAACCTCGGCAGTCTTGTCAGGGTCTTTATAATACCCCATCATTACATTCGGTCCTTTACAAAGAATCTCCCCATCTTCTGCAATCTTTACTTCTACATCGTTTATGACGCGACCTACCGAACCGATTTTCCAACCTTTGTTTTCTTCTTGATTTACTGAAATTACCGGGGAAGTTTCGGTTAGACCATAGCCTTCCATTACAGGTATGCCCGCAGCACCGAAAACACGACTTAACCTAGTCTGCAATGCCGCACTACCCGAAACCATCGTATTTAGATTACCACCTAGACCTTCTTGCCATTTGCTAAAGATTAGTTTACGGGCCAGACCAAGCTGTTTTTCGTACCACCAGCCATTTTGACCATACGGTTCATATTTTAGACCTAGTTCAACGGCCCAAAAGAACAGTTTTTTCTTAATACCCTCAAGAGCAGTACCTTTTGCGATGATGGAATCATAAACCTTTTCAAGTAATCTAGGCACAACCGTCATTACTTCTGGTTTTACCTCTTTTAGATTGTCACTTATTTTATCTAGGCCCTCGGCAAAGTAAATCTGAATACCACAATACTGATATAGATACAGAATCATACGCTCAAAAATATGGCAAACGGGTAAAAAACTTAGGGCGCTTGCACCTGCCTCAAACGGAACTCGTTCTTTACTCGCAATAACATTCGATACAATGTTGTTGTGCGACAACATAACCCCTTTTGGTCTGCCAGTTGTGCCAGAAGTGTATATTAAAGTGGCTAGGTCTTGAGGTTGTACGGCAGCTTTTCTAGCCTCAACTTCGTCTTGATTACTGGTGTCTTTGCCTTTTTCTAATACTTTGCCCCAATTTTCACAATTGGGTAAGTCATCAAAGGAAAACACATCTTTTAATTTTTTTAGCTTACCACTGATGGCAAGTACTTTATCTAGAACTTCTTGGCAAGAAACAAAACAATATTTTGCTTCTGAGTGATTGAGCACATATTCATAGTCATCCTCAGAAATTGTAGGATAGATAGGCACGTTTTGGGCCCCTATCTGCAGAATTCCAATATCACAGATATTCCACTCGGTTCTATTGGTCATAGATATAATGGCAATTTTATCATTGGGTTTAACGCCTAAACGTAATAAGCCTCTACTGATAGCGTTTGCTTGATTTATGTATTCTTGGGAAGAGGTAGGCACCCATTTTCCATCTATTTTGGATACTAGGGCCTTATTTAAATTGAATTTTTCTAATTGATAATAAGGAAAATCGAAGAGTCTAGTTACCGTTTGCATACCAAGTTTCTTTTAAGTATTTGCAAAATAGGGAAAGCAAGCGGGATTCAAAAATGTATTTGCCAATGACAGTTCATAACCCGTAGTTCTTGTTTAATATAAATGCCTTAAAAAATTAGGGCTAGTTTTTTTATCTACAGATAAAGACCACTGACCTACAGTTTTTAGGCGCACACAACAATGTAAGAAAAAACCTATAAAATAATGCTATATTAGCCATCCCAAATCGTTAGTTATGAAAAAATATTACCTACTGTTTAAGCCTTTAAAAAAAATATGTATCCTTCAGGCTTTTCTTTTTGCTACAGCGTTGTCTGGCCAAAGTAGACCATTTGAGTGCGATTTCAATGCCTATTTGTTTCAATATAATGATATCTATGCCATAGACTTGGCCTCGGGTAGTTCTTACTTGGTAAAGGAGAATATTGTGCCCGGTAAAATTAATGGCGCTGCTTATAATTCGGCGGACGGATATCTGTGGGGTTATACCGATAGTGCACCAAAAACAATACTAAGAATAGGTAAAGATTTTAATACCGAAACGTATACTATACCTGAAATACCGGTTACCGGAATGAATTACGTTGGGGATATTTCTTTGTATGGACAGTATTACTTTCGTGCAGGTTCTTCTACATATTATCATGTTGATCTAAATCCAGAGTCACCTACCTACCTGCAGTATATGGGTAGTACTGTTTTAAGCAGAGATATAAAGATTCATGATTGGGCGTTTAATGCAGCAGATAATATGCTTTATGCTGTAGAGAAGGCTACAAATCGATTATACAGAATTGAAGTTGAAACTGGTGATGTAGAGAATCTGGGCGAAGTTCCTATTTTGGCTGGAAATAATTACACCTATGGGGCTGTGTATTTTGACGTAGAGGGTAATTTTTATGTATCTGCAAATCAGACGGGTAGTGTCTATATTATAAGAGAAGTACAGAATATTACAGCTGGTAATATCAACTCAAACATTTTTGCTTTCGGACCTGCATCTGCCAGTAACGATGGGGCTAGATGCCCTACCGCGCCCGTACCCCAAGAAAATTGTAAAAATGGTATTGATGATGATGGTGATGGATTGGTCGATTGCGATGACCCTTCTTGTTCGGGAGTTGCAAGCTGTCCGATAACATTTACTGCCTCTACAGGAAATAATGGAGGGCTAGAAAGTAATGATCGGCTTGCCAATTTAATTAGCAACAGAAATTTTAAAAGGGCCAAGAATAACTATGAGTTCGATAAAACAGCGGCTCTAAAAGTATTTAAGACTGAGGCTTATATGAAAAGTGGTAAACATTCACCAAACAACATTCCCTTAAAAACCTTAGTTCCATTAGATGTTATTGGAGAGTCAAATACTATTGAATCGGCACCTTTGGATTTATTAGGGCTAACCAATGCCAGTGATATTTATGCAGTCGATTATTTAAAGGATAAAGAAACGGTAAGCGCAATGATGGTAATTAAAACGAACGAGAAAGTTTATGAACATAGTAAATTTATTTGTGATCGTTTTCTAGGTGCTCAGTTATTATCTGTTTCAACGATACAATTAAGAGAAAAAGATTTTATTAAGTCGATCATAAAACAACCAGACGGCAGTTTAGAATTTGCAATTAGTTTTTCTGCTCGCTTAAATGAAGAATCTAAATTTATAATAGAATCACATTGGAATATTGATTCTTACGAAAAAGAAATGGCGTATTATAATTTTCAAATTTGGTCCAATTCTATTGACGACCTTCTTTCTTTAGCAGAAGAGGTATTAGACCTTTTGGAAAGTAATACTGAAATTAAGGAATATAAAACTTCTTTACCGCCACCGGTTTTTGTGAAGTCCGTTAAATATGAGAAAGGCCAAGTTTTAATGAACATCGTAAATAACGATAGGTCTAAAAACTTAATCTTAGCAGGTGGTATTAAAAGAACAGAAACGAGTACTGCAGAAAATGTTGAATTAACATCTTTAATTGATGGGTATTTGGATAGTGTTTCACTAGAAACAGGAAATATATTCGATTTTGGATTCCGAATTTCTAATGGAAATGGAGATACGCCAGATGATTTGTTTGTAGCTGACGCTCCTTGGGGTCTTGATGATAGTGCAGAGAACACCAATGTAATGCACTATGAGGTTAAAGTAAATCAAGACTTCAATTGGGGCGATGGTTATCCCATAGAGCGAAATATTAATTTATCGGCATCGACTAGTAGCTATGTTGGAGTATATAGGGCCTTAAGCCCGAGGTTTGCAGCTGTAGATTTATCTAGGTATTCTACCATGTCATTTACAGCAAGTGGGACCGGCAATCTAGAGGTCAAACTTTTAAAGGGTAATGGAGATACTTTTAGTGCTGTGGTTTCTCTTTCAGATACAGAAAACATCTTCTATTTGAAGCCTGAAACATTTACAAGTATAGCTGGTGTAACAACAGACTTTTCTGATTTAAAGGTTTTAACTTTTAATCTAAAATCAAGTTCAGGTGCTATCGAGCAAAAGACCTTAAACCTGAAAAATGTAGCGTTTTCGAATACCGTACAACCGCGAGTATTTGTAGATGATGATACTACTAAATCTATTCTAAGTCCGAACCCATTGACTGAGGCTACTTTTCTTTATTTCTTCGAAGATCAGCCGGGTAGTTTTGAGTTAGAGCTGTTCGATCTTAGTGGTAAGCGAATACTATCGCACTCACAAAAAGGAACAACGGAACAAGGACAAAATAGAATTCAGATCAGTAGGAATAATTTAGGTTCTGGCCTTTATTTATATAGGCTAGAAAGTTCAAATGAGAAAATTTGGAGCGGTAGATTATTAGTAAAGTAGTTTTAAATTTTACGAATTAACTAATCCGTATCTAACTGTTTTAGAAATAGATACGGATTTTTCCTTTTAATAATAAAAAGAGTATCCGTAAATTAACCTCTGTTCGTTGTTTCAATTCTTTTGGGGTTAGCCCCAAAGGAATTGGCGTTCGAAGCCTTCAAGTATTCATATAAGGCGTTTTAAGGCGATTACTTCTAAATTACTGTTTTTCAAGTTGTTTAATAAAGAAAGAAGGATATATCCCCGTCATTTTATAAAAAGACTTGGAAAAAGCCTCTGTTGTATTAAAACCAATTTCATTGGCAATGGCCTTTACGGTGTATTTTCTGAACTTTGGTTTGTTTTTTAATTCATTCACTGCATGTTCTATACGTAAGTCATTTATGTAATTGGTAAAACTTTTGCCTTTATAGGTATTAATAATTTTTGAAAAATACTTGGAATTGGTATCAAATTCCTTTGCTATTGAGTTGACAGTTAGATTTAATTGTAAAAAACCTTGTTTTTCTTCAAAAGATTCTAACTTTTTTAAAACACTTTCTATAATAGATTCAGGAATATCTAATTCTTGAGGGTTTGAAGTATTAGGCTCAATATTTAAGTGAAAATCCTCACTTAATAACTTTTCAAAATGCTTTTTGTATTTTTTCTGTTTTTGGTAATACCAGATTAGTAGAACAAATAAGAAAGAAGAAACTATACTTAACGAAATAATGATTGAGAATCTATTTTGTTTTTCTGTTTCTAACTGGTCTATAATGTTTTTCTTTTCTTCAATCAAATTAGGAATATCATAATCTGTATGTAATTTTTTAGATAAATAAGTTTCATTTTTATCTAAAATACTATCAACTGTAAGAAGTTTGTTTATGTAGTGCAATTGTTGTTCTATATTTTTTTTATCCCTGTAGTATGCTATTAGAAACTTATAATTCTCTTCAAGACCGTTAAAAAAAAACGAATCTGCAAAAGCTAAAGAGTCTACTTTTTTAAGGTATGGTAGTGCAATATCGGTTTTCCCTTGTTTAAAATATGTATGCCCATAATTAATGGCTACTCGTAATTCTGTTCCTATTCGTACCTCAATGTCTCTTATTATAGCATCATATTTTTTTAAACTATCTAAACTTCTTTCATATTCAGATTTTAAGTTAAGTGCTTTTATAGTACTAAGTAACATTCTAGTGTATACAACACTGTCCTTTAATTTTAAGGCTAAAATCATTGGTTCTTTTAAATACGCTAAAGCAGAATCTGGTTGTTTTAATTGGTTGAATTGACTGGCCAATGCAAATTTCGAATGCAAGTACCAATGGCTATAGGTGCTATCTTTAAGAAATTTTTGTTTAAGATGTCGCACCGATTCTTTAAGTAGAGATAAGCCTTCTTGATATTCGCCTACATTGTTTTTTAATAAAGCGATAAAGAACTTTATTTCATGCTGCTGGTCAATATTATCGGTTTTTTGAGCATAGTCGTTAGCAATGCTCAATTGATTCATTGCCTCCATAAAATGAGTTTGAGCCCCTTTAATATTTGCTTTTAAGATATATGCTTTTGCGGGATATATAGCGGTATACTTTTTTTTAGAAAATGCGATTGTAGAGTCTAAATATGGTAATGCCTCATTATATAAGAGTCTTGAAGTTAAATTGCTGGCTACTTTGTAATATCCTTCTGCCATTTTTAGTGAATCACCTTCTTGTTTGGCTTTTGCCAAAAATGCTTCAGCAAAAGATTTCATTGAAGATAAGTTGCCTCGAGATTCTTTATAGGCATTGGATAATTCTTCAAAACTATCTTGGGAAAGGAAATCGATATCTGGTTTGGATTGTATTTGTGAAAAAGTAAAATGTACCGAAATCAAGAAAAAGAGCATAAGTATACTAT
>CAYGUZ010000123.1:1639-6223 GCA_964353215.1 uncultured Flavobacteriaceae bacterium | reverse complement strand
TTAATGTTATTCGTAGTTTGTTGTACATGCGTGCTCTTTTTAATGTATTTATATTCGAACTCATTATACCCAATACTCGCATTAGGTACTATGAACATACCCATAAAAAAGATGAGAATTGCCACCAAACTAGCGCCAATCATATAAGGCCTCAAAAAGCGCCAATACGAAACCCCCGAGCTTAAAATGGCAACGATTTCGGTGTTACTGGCTAGTTTAGATGTAAAAAAGATTATAGATAGAAAAAGAAAGATGGGTAAAAGAAGATTACCGATAACTAAAGTAAAATTACCGTAGAATATAATAACTTCGCTTAACGGCGCTTCATTATCTATGATTTTACCTATTTTCTCTGCGAGATTGGCCATAATTCCAATAGGTACAAAAAGTAATAGCATGCCTAAAAAGGTAATCAAATAGCGTTTTAATATGTACTTATCAAGAATGGTAAGCATTATAGTCTTTTATCCATTTGTTTTACCATCATTGTTTTCCATTCATAGAATTGCCCAGTAACTATTTTCTCTCTAGCGGTGCGAACCAGCCAAAGGTAAAAACCTAAATTGTGAATCGTTGCAATTTGTTTTCCTAAATATTCATTAGCAGCAAATAGGTGTCTCAAATACGCCTTGGAATATTCTGTATCGACAAAAGTGACACCCATTTCATCTATGGGTGAAAAATCATTCTCCCATTTTTTGTTTTTGATGTTTATGGTGCCATGAGCGGTAAAAAGCATCCCATTTCTTGCGTTTCGAGTAGGCATCACACAGTCGAACATATCTACACCTAAAGCTATATTCTCTAAAATATTTAATGGCGTACCAACCCCCATTAAATATCTTGGTTTATCCTCAGGTAGAATATCACATACGATTTCTGACATTTCATACATTTCATCTGCTGGCTCCCCGACCGATAAACCTCCTATAGCATTGCCCTCGGCCCCAACAGATGCAATATATTCTGCAGACTGTTTTCTTAAATCTTTAAAGGTAGAACCTTGAACAATTGGAAAAAAGGATTGTGAATATCCGTATTTAAAAGGTACTTTGTCTAAATGGGCAATACACCTATCTAACCAACGATGGGTCATATGCATTGAACGTTTGGCGTAATCATAATCACAAGGATATGGTGTACATTCATCAAAGGCCATAATAATGTCAGCACCAATTGTCCTTTGCACTTCCATGACACTTTCTGGAGAAAAAAAATGGCTTGAACCGTCTATATGCGACTTGAATTTAACCCCTTCTTCTTTGATTTTTCGATTTCCTGAGAGAGAATACACTTGGTAGCCTCCGCTGTCTGTTAAAATATTTCTATCCCAACCCATAAATTTATGCAGTCCGCCAGCCTGTTCCAGAATTTCCATTCCCGGTCGTAAATACAAGTGGAACGTATTTCCTAAAATAACATCAGGATTGATCTCTTCTCTAAGTTCTCTCTGATGGACCCCTTTTACCGAAGCCACTGTGCCAACGGGCATAAAAATCGGGGTTTCTATCTTACCTCTATCCGTAAGCAACTCCCCCGCTCTGGCCTTACTCCCAGAATCTTTATGTAATAAATTAAATTGCAAAAGCGAATTTTAATTGACAAATATAGGCATCTGACCAAGAGTAAATACTTAACAAAAAAATAAAGTTCACCCCTTGTTAAAAGCTTTGTTAAAATAATCGAAGCCAGCCCTTGTATTACAACGTAGATGCCCTTACTTTTGAAAGTATATTTAAACAATTGACCAATGGCAAATTTGAAAGAACTGCAAGACCTTGTAGTTCAAGTTAGAAGGGATATTTTAAGAATGGTGCATAAGGTAAACTCCGGACATCCGGGAGGGTCACTAGGCTGTGCCGAATTTTTTGTTGCCCTATACAATGAGGTGATGGAATTAAAAGATGGTTTTGATATGAACGGAAAAGGGGAAGACCTTTTCTTTCTTTCCAACGGGCATATCTCACCGGTCTATTACAGTGTATTAGCTAGAAGAGGATATTTTTCTGTAGATGAATTAAATACGTTTAGGCTAATTAATTCACGCTTACAAGGGCATCCTACAACCCATGAAGGCTTACCGGGCATAAGAATAGCTTCTGGTTCATTAGGTCAAGGCATGTCCGTAGCAATAGGTGCGGCGCAGGCGAAAAAATTAAATGGTGATAACAAACTTATTTACAGTCTTCATGGCGATGGTGAACTTCAGGAAGGCCAGAACTGGGAAGCCATTATGTACGCCGCAGGCAATAAAATAGACAATTATATTGCTACAATCGATTTAAACGGCCAACAGATAGATGGATCGACCGATGATGTTTTGCCGCTAGGCAACGTAGCTGAAAAGTTTCGTGTGTTTGGATGGGATGTTGTGGAAGTTGAAAATGGAAATGACCTCGAACAGGTAATAGCAGGTCTAAACGAAGCCAAAAACAGAACTGGAAAAGGAAAGCCGGTTTGTATCGTTATGACCACCATGATGGGCAATGGTGTAGATTTTATGATGCATACCCATGCATGGCATGGAAAAGCCCCTAATGATGAACAGTTGAAAACTGCATTGGCACAAAATCCTGAAACCCTAGGGGACTATTAATTTTTTAAGCAACAAGATGACAAAATATACAGATCAAGGAAAAAAAGATACGAGAAGTGGCTATGGTGAAGGGATGACCGAATTAGGCAGAACCAACCCCAATGTTGTTGCATTATGTGCAGATTTAGTAGGCTCTTTAAAGATTCAAACCTTTATTGATGAAAATCCGGAGCGCTTTTTTCAAGTTGGAATTGCGGAAGCTAATATGATGGGCATTGCCGCTGGTCTTACCATAGGTGGCAAAATACCATTTACAGGTACCTTTGCTAACTTTTCAACAGGTCGTGTCTATGATCAAATTCGACAATCTATAGCATACTCAGATAAAAACGTAAAGATCTGTGCCTCTCATGCAGGCATAACTTTAGGTGAAGATGGGGCTACGCATCAGATTCTAGAGGATATTGGCCTGATGAAGATGCTACCTGGTATGACCGTGATAAATCCATGTGATTTCAATCAAACCAAGGCCGCTACTTTAGCCATTGCCGAACATCATGGCCCTGTTTACCTTCGTTTTGGGAGGCCTAAGGTGGCCAACTTTACGCCCGTAGACCAGAAATTTGAAATTGGGAGGGCATTACATCTTACCGAAGGAACAGATGTTACCATTGTCGCTACCGGTCATCTGGTATGGGAATCTTTAATTGCAGCGGAAGCTTTAGAAAATCAAGGTATATCTGCTGAGGTTATAAACATACATACCATAAAGCCTTTGGATGAGGAAGCAATTATTAAGTCTGTGAAAAAGACAGGCTGTGTAGTTTCTGCCGAAGAACATAATTATCTTGGCGGACTGGGAGAAAGTGTTGCAAGAACCCTTGCCTCGCACCACCCCACTCCACAAGAATTTATCGCTACCCAAGATACTTTCGGCGAAAGCGGAACCCCAGAGCAATTAATGGAGAAGTATGGCCTAAACAATAAAGCCATCGAGACAGCCGTTTTAAAAGTGATGAAAAGAAAATAGTTTACCCTCTTAGTAATCCTAAAATTTTTGATTCTTAAAAAAATCAAGAAGAATAGATGAAACATTGGGTAAATCAAATCTATATCATCGAGTTTGGTATCGTCTTTGATACCTCTTTTCGCATAATTAAAAAACGGAACAAAATGAAAAAAACACTTATGATTGTGGCAGTTGCTCTTTTTAGTGCAAGTGCCTTCGCACAAAGCGGTTCAGGATTTGGTATTAAAGCTGGACTCAATTACAATGGTAACGGTGATTATTTTAAGTCAGCGGAGCAGGCTTTTGAAAACCCAGACCGAAATGCCGGATACCATGTCGGTTTTTACGGTAAACTTGGTAACCGAATCTACTTAAGACCAGAACTGGTCTATACAAGTACCAAGTCTGGTTATGATGAGGGTGATTTAAAAATTCAGAAACTAGATGTACCTGTATTATTAGGTGCTAAGGTAATCGGCCCTCTTCATGTTTTTGCAGGACCTTCTTTTCAGTATTTACTAAACACAAAATTTGACGGTATAACTATTGATGATATTGAGAACGATTTTTCAGTAGGCCTTAATATTGGTGCCGGAGTAAATCTTGGTAAGTTTGGAATTGATTTGCGCTACGAGCGTGGTTTTAGTGAAAACGAAATTAATTTCATCAATAATAATATCACTCAATTAGGAGCTGATAGAGTAGATACCCGACCAGATCAACTTATTTTAAGTTTTTCCCTGAAGATATAAATGCAACTTCATGTTGTTTAAATAAAAAAGCCTCGATAAATAATCGCGGCTTTTCTATTTTATTAATTATCGTTAGAAGTTCGTTGCACATCTGGATTCAAATAATCAGGTATTACACCATTAGTGCTTGGATATGGAAATATAATGTTGCCGTCAGGATCAGATATTTCCTCTCGGGTCGAAATACCATCATCATCATCATCAGCATCTAAAAAGTTTACGGACAAAGGAAACCCGGCTGATTGTTCTGAATCTTCATCGGTGTTATCATCATATAAGAAGCCGTT
>CAYGUZ010000123.1:0-1629 GCA_964353215.1 uncultured Flavobacteriaceae bacterium | reverse complement strand
CCATCTCTATCATGGTAACTTTGTTTTATTGTAAAAAGATCTATCTCAAATATTAACGGCGCGTATCGGGGAATACCGCCTGTAGCATTATTGAAACCACCTAAGCCAGAAGGAAAAATCATCATTCCAATGCCATAGTCTTCTACGGTAAAGGTCCCATCGGAGTTTTCAATTACGTTATCCCCTTTAGTAAAATTAACCATGGCTTCTGCAAAACCTCTAAAACCTTGTAGCGGAGCCTGTATTCTAGCCAAATCAAACCATATCGGATTAGTTGTCGAACCGTCAAAAGAACTACCATTTAAGAGTTTACCTTCATACCTAACAAAAACGGAATCGGCAACCGTAGGGCTAACCCCATTCTCGGTAGTATTGACTCGTACATTTAGATAATAGTATTGGTGCGGAATATCTTCTTCTCCATCACTTAATGCAAACTCAGACGCCGACACATTGATTATAGCAGAATCTACTTGTTGAATTAATGGGATCTTACCAGCATTATCACCTGCTATTGTATCCAATTCAATTTTAAAATCAAAACTTGCAGGGGGATTTTGAAACTCTTCATAATTGTAAAAATGAGTTTTAAGAAAAGCTATAATCTCTGCCCTGTTTTCTGGCTCAACCTCACTCAATAAACGTGGTGGAACTTGTGTGAAGTTGTCTTCGTCATCATTCCCGCAGGATACAAACAAAAGTGCAATACCTAGAACACTTAAAATTCTTTTCATTTTCATTTTTTTATTGAGGGTGCAAGATACAATTTTCGATTATTTTTGTTCTTTACCTTAACAAAGATTAGCATTATATATGCGTATTGATAAGTATTTATGGAGTGTTCGGTATTTTAAAACTAGAAACATAGCCACCACAGCCTGTAAAAAAGGTCATGTTAGGGTCAACGACCAAGTAATAAAACCATCCCGAGAGGTGTACCCCACCGATAAAATAATAGTGCGTAAAAATCAAATCGATTACCGTTTAGAGGTATTGGATATTCCTGAAAGTAGGGTTGGTGCCAAGTTGGTTGGTATGTATAGAAAAGACACTACACCCAAAGAGGCATTTGAACACAACGAATTACTTAAGTTTTCTAAAGACTACTATAGAAAAAAGGGTACTGGTCGCCCAACAAAAAAAGATAGAAGAAACATCGATGACTATTTAGACGAATCGGAATAAGTCTATTCTTTATCTTTGAAGAGAAACTATGTATCATGGTCAACAAAATTCTTACCCACAAGCAGATTCAACATAAAATCAAACGTATTGCCTATCAAATATATGAGGCGAATGTAGATGAAACGGAACTGATTATCGCTGGTATCGATGGCGGTGGTCTTAGCTTTGCAAAAAAGATAAAATCAGTACTAGAAAAGATTACCCAAGCAGATATCGTGCTCTGTAAAGTTTCTATGGACAAGAAAAATCCTTTAGATAGTGGGGTTATCACTTCATTGAACGAAAGCGAATATCAAAACAAATCTATAGTACTTATAGACGATGTTCTAAACTCAGGAACAACCCTGATTTATGGGGTGCATCATTTTTTAAAGACTCCTTTGAAACAATTAAAAACAGCAGTTCTAGTGAATAGAAATCATAAGAAATACCCTGTAAAAGCCG
>CAYGUZ010000122.1:609-6229 GCA_964353215.1 uncultured Flavobacteriaceae bacterium | reverse complement strand
GATCAGAAATTTATTGAAGTTAACACTGAAAATATTTTGTTCGTAGCCGGTGGTGCTTTTGATGGTATCGAAAGAATGATTACCAAACGCTTGAATATGCAAGCTGTTGGTTATAGCGCTTCTAAAGCTGAAGATAACTTGGATCAAGAGAATATTTTACAATACATCATTCCGAAAGATTTAAAAGATTTCGGATTGATTCCAGAGATTATCGGTCGTCTGCCTGTGCTCACCCATATGAATCCTTTAGACGCAAAGACTTTACGTGCTATTTTAACAGAACCCAAAAACGCCATCATTAAGCAATATGAAAAATTGTTTACGATGGATGGTATCGAATTTAGTATCACCGAACAGGCGCTTAACTATTTGGTAGAAAAAGCAATAGAATACAAATTAGGCGCAAGAGGACTCCGTTCGTTGTGCGAAGCGGTGTTTACAGATGCTATGTTTAGTTTACCTAGCAGCGAAGAAAAAGAGTTCAAGGTTACCAAAGCGTATGCAGAAGAAAAGCTGTCTTATGAAACCATTAAGAAACTCAAGGCCGTATCTTAATTTGAAGATGATTTGAAATAAAAAAAGGAGCCCATAAATTGAGGGCTCCTTTTTTTTATACTTTATATCGATTTTACACTGCCTTTTTGGTTACTTTATGTAAAAGTTCCATACAGACATCACCAATAATCTTTTCATCAGAATATAGCTCATGCCCAAAACTTGGAATAACATTTAAGGAAACCCCAACTTCTTTCGCCCATTTCATTTCAGGTTTGAATTTATCACATTCGCCAAAAATCAGGTTCATATCTACTTCTGGAGAAGCATCTTCCATTCTAATACGTGTAGCCGAAATTGCCGTAAGCGATTTCATCGGAAGCCCTTTTAATGCAGCTTTCCAAGCTATCGTTCCCCCAGTACTAAAAGCCAAAACATGGCTAGCCTCTTTCTCTTTTTTAAGTAAGTGAGCTACTGCCGTATCTATACCTCCGTTTGTAAACGCTTTATGCAAATTTTCCTCTGTATTGATAAGCTCGTCTATGTTAGCAAGTTGCTGACAATCATAAAAAGTAATATCATAATACTGCTGAAGGTATCCAAAATATGAGGTTATCCAGAGCCCCTTTTTTACGCCCCACATATCGGAAAGAATTAGTAATTTTTCTGCCATAATTTTTAACTTTTGTTTGATTTAAGTTTTTAAGATCGGGGAATTTTCTTAAAACAAACTTCAACCTTAAACGTCGCAAATCCTTATTTATTTGTTCAAGCAAGAAATTTGTTCGATGAATGGTTTAAATCTACGAAAACGTTTTCGTGAAATTTAGAGAACTGTATAGATGGTATCGTTTGTTTTATCTTTTGTTGATTTCTAACAACTCCTCTACATACCCACGTTCATTGGAGAGTCGTGGAATTTTGTGTTGCCCTCCTAATTTATCCTTAGATTTTAACCAATCATAAAATAAATTTTCACGTGCCACATGTACTTCGGGCCTTTTTAAAGTAATATTATTATAGCGTTTAGCCTCGTAATCAGAGTTTAATGATTTTAAGGCATTATCTAAAAATTCCGTAAAATAGGCAATATCATCGGGTGCTTTACGAAACTCAATAATCCATTCGTGCGCACCTTTTTCATTGCCCTTCATAAATATGGGCGCAGCGGTATAATCTTTAATTTCAGCTCCTGTCTTTACACAAACCTGTTTTAACGCCTCCTCGGCGTTTTCGATAATCAACTCTTCGCCAAAAGCATTAATATGATGTTTTGTTCTACCCGTTATCCTTATTCTATATGGGTCAATAGATGTAAATCGAATAGTATCACCGATCTTGTAGCGCCATAAACCTCCATTTGTAGTGATTACAATAGCGTAATTGACCCCTATCTCGACTTCCCAAATAGGAACCGTTTTTTGCGTTTCCTTACCATAAGAATCCATAGCAATGAACTCGTAAAAAATTCCATAGTCTAACATCAACAACAAATCTTGCGAGTTGTTGCGGTCTTGTATCCCGAAAAAACCTTCCGAAGCATTATAGGTTTCATAGTAGTTAAACTTCTTTCGCGGAAGCAGCTTTCTATATTGTTCGCGATAAGGAGCAAAACTTACGCCTCCATGAAAGTATACCTCTAGATTTTCCCAAACTTCAAAAAGGTGATTTTTACCTGTCTTTTCAATAACATTGTTCAACAATACCAACATCCAAGAAGGCACACCTGCCAAACTCGTGACATTCTCTTTGATACTCTCTTCAATGATAGCCTCAAGTTTGGTTTCCCATTCGCTCATCAAAGAGACTTTATTACTTGGTGTACTACTATACTCCGCCCAAAGTGGCATGTTATCAATAAGAATAGCAGAAAGGTCACCGAAGAAGCTTCCATTATCTTCATATAATTCTTTACTGCCCCCTAAACGTAAACTTTTACCATTGAATAATTGAGAATTCTCGTTATTGTTCAGATAAAGACATAACAAATCTTTACCTGACTTGTAATGACAGTCTTCTAAAGCCTCTGAACTAACGGGTATAAACTTGCTTTTGGCATTTGTAGTTCCACTACTTTTTGCAAACCATTTAATATGTGTCGGCCAAAATAGGTTTTGCTCACCCTTACGTGTGCGCTCTATTAAAGGGGCAATTTCTTCATAATTGACAATTGGCACGCGCTCAGAAAACTCTTTATATGTAGAAATGGAATCAAAACCATATTCTCGACCTAAAGCCGTCTCATCGGCATAGGATAATAATTGATGTAATACCTCATCTTGTACATCATCGGGATACTTTAAAAAAAGTTCTATCTGGTGATAGCGTTTTTTAAGCAGCCAAGATGCAATAGAATTAAATAAAGGTATTGGCATTTTAGGTATATTTAGTCTAGTGAACTTGCATAGACCTTTTTAATTTGCTAAAAAATTGTCTTTTTGTACTGTATTTTTGTCAAAAATAAAAAGCCAATACAAGTTCAGTGAAAAATCAGCTTGGTCTTATAGCTAAAATAGCTTTTATTTTCAATATCATTTAATACAATCCGAACCAATGTTATACGAAGGTGTTTTACGAAAAATGCAAACGGAACTGGGTAATCCAATCCAGTATTTTTTAGTTTTTGAGAACGATTTTATCAACTTCAACCAGGCTTTGAACAAAAAATTACAGCTTAAGTTTATCAAATTTCAATGTTTGAGCTGTGGTAACGACCGGCCTATTTACCGCCAAGGTTTCTGCAAATCGTGTTTTTATGAAACCCCGGCGGCTGGAGATTGGATTATGAAACCCGAATTAAGCACTGCGCATTTAGACAAAGAGGACCGTGATTTGGAATACGAAAAAAGAGTGCAATTACAACCACATATTGTCTACTTGGCAAACTCTAGTAACGTAAAAGTTGGGGTGACCAGAAAGGCACAAGTCCCAACACGTTGGATAGATCAAGGTGCCCATGAAGCCATTGAAATTGTTGAAGTACCTAACCGTTATTTGGCCGGCATAACCGAAGTTGCCCTAAAAGACCACGTCGCCGATAAAACCAACTGGCGTAAAATGCTTACCAACAGCTTAGAAGATGTTGACTTGGTAGCGTGGCGTGAAAAACTTAAAAGCCATATTCCTAAAGAAGCACAAGAGTACTATATCAATTCAAATACCGAGACCAATTTAGAGTTTCCTGTTTTGCAATACCCTGAGAAAGTGCAAAGCTTAAATTTAGACAAAACACCAACTTTTGAAGGAGTGCTAAAAGGGATAAAAGGCCAGTACCTCATTTTTGAAGATAATACTGTTTTTAATGTAAGAGGCAGCGAAGGCTATTATGTAGGCATCGATATCAACTAAATACTTTATTGTATCAATGGATTTAGAAATTTACTTAAAATAGACGCCAACGCACAACTCTCAAACTACTTACAAAGCTATCGCATAAAGCGCAGCGTTAGCTGTAAGCAATAAAAGAAAAACTAAAACAGTTTTAATAAATAAACCCGTTGTGTATTTTGATGAAAACTCGTCAATTCGAGTGGTTTTTCAAGAGAAAACCTTGAAAAATTGTATCGAGAATCAGAATTCATAGTTTAGAGACCTTGTTCTCGATACTTTTTCCTGCGGAGAAAACTCGAACTGACGGTTTTATAAGTTTATGTAATTCAAAATGCACAACGGGTTAAACAACTTTTTTTTAATGTATGGCAGGCAATTTCAATTGTTACTTACTACATAATTAAATAAAACTGATATGAAGAAATTAGTATTGCTCGCAATATTAACGTTAATTATTATGGGCTGTGAAAAAAACGACATCAATGAAACTGCAATAGTTTATGATATTGAGGGTAAATGGTTGTTTGCCTCAAATCTCTCAAATACAATGTATATTTTTGAAGATGGTATAAGGTATACTTACTATTGTGTTGAGGGAGATTGCCTGTCCCAATATGAAGCTTTTGAAGCTGCGGACGGCAATCACATTCCGGTAACTAACGATTATACATTTAAAGATGGTACTTTAACTGTAGATTTAAATTTTGGAAATGAATTAGTTGCCCCGATTACATTTGAGTGTGATGGCGGTAAAGCATATGTTGCATTATCTAATCCATTTTATTTGTACAGATTGAATTCTAATTGTAATTAATTTTCACTAACAGATTTGAAGATAAAAATGGCCCGTAGCTCACGCCGTGCCCTGTTAGATTATACAATTTGTAAGATAAGCGACCTATTTAGGGCTAATAATCAATGTAATATATCAAAACACTCGGGCAGACAGGCTCAAAATACTTACAAGCTTACCTCAGCAAGCGCATACTAATTGGCAAACGATCTCATGTGGAAGGTACGGCACTGCAAGTGATATGACATCGTTAAACGTATTTTACTATATTTACTTGAAATTAAACGCCTCGACCCCGCACGCCGCCTAAACCGCCGCAGCCCAGTGTCAGCAATAACCAAAGAGCTACGAACCGAGAAAACAAATGGAGAAAATACTGAACAGTCTAAAAGATTTTTTTGTAGTATACCCTGAATATATTTATCTCATAATCGGAATTGTTTTTCTTGTGCTTTTTATCGGAGTAATAAAAAATAAAAATTGGTCAATCGACCCTGAAAGTGGTAATCAAAGAATGTTTTATAAGACTTTTGGGCATAAAACATTTAGAATCTTTATTGGAGTTATTTATGTATTAGGAACAATCGCAGGTCTTGGCGGATTCTTGTTATACTTGCTAAAATAAAATTCTCGAAGAAAAGTCATTCTTTATTATTACATACCAATCTTGAGGTGGAAAAAATCAGATAGTTTTATGCCTATATTCGTTAAATTTAAAAAATAATTTAAGGTGAATTTATAGATTTCTGTAGAAATCACCTAACAGCGTTTAACAGGTCGATTAAATCAATTCACCGTATCCTTTTTCTTCTTTTTGCCCAGAAGACCTCCCAGAATATTACCAGCAGCTTCTTTAACGGCATCTTTTTTAGCAGTAGAATCTGCTTTTGCGGAATCTTTCTTTTTACCAAGAAGACCGCCTAATATTTCAGAAGTAGAAGTTTTGGTAGAGTCTATTGCCGTAGAATCGGTTTTGTTTGCGCCTAATAACCCACCCAACAA
>CAYGUZ010000122.1:0-599 GCA_964353215.1 uncultured Flavobacteriaceae bacterium | reverse complement strand
CCCAACAAATCTTTGGCTTTGTCTTTTCCTTTATTCAATAACTTTTGTTTTTCTATCTCCACCAACTGCTTGGTTAAATTAGAAACGCCGGAAGTTAAATCTGTAGTTACATTTGGGCTGCTATAATTACCCCCAATGTTGGCTATAACCGTTATGGTCAAGTCTTTAAGGCTATCATCATTAATTCTTGCGATAAGCTTATTTACGTCTTCGCCCAAATATTTGGCCGGCACGTCTAAAGTGGCTTTGTACTGCAACTGCCTGTCGAACGTATGGCTACCATCCACATTAACGGTTATGTCTTTGTATTTTAGCGCGAAAGGCTTCACTTTCACTGTTCCATTTTCGAAGGACAAGGCTGTTTTCAATCCTTTTAAATCGATTGCCTCCATATCTAAAAAGCCTAATTTACTATCTAAGGCTTTAAGCAAAGGCGCATTTTTAGTATCTATATTGGTAGACAATACCTCAGCTAGAATATTACCCGTTAGCGCTCCAAGACTGGGCGTCATATCATCTTTTAGATTCCCGGATAGTTTTATGGTAGAATTTAGTTTTCCTTGTAAAGCACTAGCTATTGGAGCCAAAACCTTAAACAT
>CAYGUZ010000121.1:2585-6287 GCA_964353215.1 uncultured Flavobacteriaceae bacterium | reverse complement strand
TAAGGTCATTACATCACTGATCATAATGTATTCAAGATAGCTTTGGTATTTATGGAACCCCAAGGATTAAAGCTAATCTTTCGAAAAGGGGATATCACAATTCCCCAGACCAAGAGTGGCAAGAAGAAAGTGTAAATTCAAGGTTACGATAGACAGCGAACATAACATCCGCTGGACCGTAATATTTTGAACCGGAACTTTACGGCTTTAAAAAGAACAGATCTAGTTGTTCAATACCGCTTATATAGAAACTGAACAGGGATGGTCGATGGGCGAAACCTTAAGTACATAAGTACAGGTGAAACGATAATAACTGCATGGAATATGGACGTCAAATTAAATGACATCACAAAAGAACTCCTATTCCATTCCGATAGAGAATCTCAGCATGCCATTTAAGGATTTTACCGATATCTTAAAGAATCACAAGAGCCTTATAAAGCAAAGTATAAGCAGAAAAGGTAATCATCGCGATAATGCGCTGGCAGCACCATTCTTTAAGAGCTTAAAGGTAGAACGATGGGTATACGAACATAACTATGGCCTTGGGTCGAAAGCCGAGCTATCCAATTTCAATGGATAGAAACTTGGTACAACAGAAGAAGATCGCACTCCTCTTTCGGGTATAAAACTATATAGAAATAACGAGGGTTTGACTCTTATCTAATTGTCCACTTCTTTGTTGCAAGTACAAGTTTTGTTTTTATAATAAATGGCACAATTTTCATTTCTATCATATCTTTGACAAGCAACATGTATATAAAGAGTTATTTTTGAGCTATTTATGTTTCGCAACACAAATATCCGCAACCCTTTCTTTTAATCCTGAAAAGTTTAAATCACTTCGTAATGAAAATTCATCTCTTTACTATTGTTGTTATAAGTATTCTTTTTTGTAGTTGTGCTGAAAAGGAGAAAACTAGGCTTTTTAAAAAAATTCCCTCTTCTACTTCCAATATTAAGTTTAAAAATGAGCTCAAAAGCTCACCACAACTTAATATTCTTAACTACTTATACTTTTATAATGGTGCTGGAGTAGCCGCCGCCGACTTCAATAACGATAAATTGATAGATCTTTATTTTACATCTAATCAAGGGGAGGATAAATTGTATTTGAACAAAGGGAATTTTGAGTTTGAAGATATTACCATCAAATCAAAACTGTCTAATATTGGAAATTGGACAACAGGTGTAACGCATGTAGACATAAATAATGATGGTTTATTGGATATTTATGTCTGTAAAGTTGTTGACTACAAAGATTTCAAAGGACATAATCTATTATATATTAATCAAGGGGTAAATAAGTATGGTATACCAATTTTTAAAGAAGAGGCTGCCAAATATGGATTGGACTTTAAAGGTTTTTCGACCAAGGCATCGTTTTTTGACTACGACCTAGACGGTGACCTAGATATGTTTCTATTGAACCATTCCATACACCCAAACCGTACGTATGGTAAAGGGACTAAACGTAAACTAATTGATGAAAAATCTGGTGATAAGCTTTTTCGCAATGATGATGGTCTATATGTCGATGTTTCTACGGAGGCTAGAATATTTCAAGGAAATATCGGATATGGATTAGGCTTAAGCATAAGTGATTTAAACAATGATGGATATCCAGACATTTATGTTGGAAACGACTTCTTTGAAAATGACTACTTATACATTAACCAAAAAAATGGAAGCTTTAAAGAAATTATAAGTACAAGTGATAAATACCTAGGCCATACGACACATTTTTCCATGGGTAACGATATTGCAGATTTAAACAATGATGGGTTAGCCGATATTGTTTCTTTAGATATGCTCCCCGAGAATATTGAGACCTATAAAACATCAGGTCTAGAATTTCCATTCTCAACTTATCGACAATATTTAAGAAATGGTTATGCGCCGCAGTATATGCAAAATACGCTTCATCTAAATTTAGGCGATACTAATTTTAGTGAAATAGGAAATCTGAGCGGTATTACTGCCACCGAATGGTCTTGGGGTACATTATTAGCCGACTTTGATAATGATGGCCTTAAGGATATATTCATTTCAAACGGTATCAAGGGAGCAACGAACGATATGGACTTTATAAGTTTCATAGCTAATGACAATATTCAAAAAAGAATAGAACAGGGCATGACAGAAAAAGAAATGGCTTTCGTTAAAGAAATTCCAGAAAAAAAAGTGGCAAACTATTTTTTTAAAAACAAAGATGGAATCTCATTTGACAACGTAACAGATATATGGTTTAAAAGTGAAGAATCCTTTAGCAATGGGTGTGTTTATGCAGACTTAGACAACGATGGCGATTTGGATATTGTAGTAAACAATATTGATACAGAAGCCTATATTTTAAAGAATACATTGGATAGTAAAAACAGGGCTCTGAAAATCCGTTTAAAAGGAAATGAAAAAAATAGCTTTGGTGTTGGCTCTAAAATTATTATTTATGTTAACGGCGTTAAAAAGGTAATTGAGAATTATCCTTCAAGATCTTATTTATCTGCCGTGCCCAATGAATTGCTTGTTGGTATTGGCAATGATAGTATAATAGATTCATTAAAAGTTATTTGGCCAGACCATAAATACCAAACATTAACCAAAATAAATAGTACTATCACTTCTCTTATTATAGATTATACCAACGCTTCAGGAAACTATTTTGACACAACTCAACTCAAAAAAAACATTTTAACCTCTAAAAAAGAGCTTCCATTTGAGTTCGTGCATAAAGAGAATACATCTATAGAATTCGACCGCGATCCTTTGGTCCCTTTTGCAAATACTAATGAGGGGCCATCAATTTCAGTTGTAGATATAAATAAAGATGGCTTGGACGACTTCTTTATAAGTGGCGCCAAGGCGCAACCTTCAGCGTTATTTCTTCAAACCGTTAATAAGAAATTTCGATCTACACAAGAAGAATTATTTTCTATTGATGCACTAAGCGAAGACGTTTCGCATGTTTTCTTTGATGCCAACAATAACGGTTTTGAAGATTTGTTAGTTGTAAGTGGTGGCAATGAGTTTAAAACTTCTGACAATATTAAACCTAGACTCTACATTAACAAGAACGGTACCTTTTATAAAGATTCAATTCAATTTAATGGTATAGAATTGAATGCCTCAAAAACTAGTGTTAGTGATTTTGATAATGATGGTGATTTTGATATTGCTATCGTATCTGACCAAGTGCCATGGCAATTCGGAAAAAACCCTAAGCAGTACCTTTTTGAGAATGATGGAAAAGGAAATTTTACCGCTATCACAAAAACCAAAGCACCAGATTTTGAAAATATCGGGGCCGTAAAAGACATTATCTGGATTGATATTGACGATAACGGCTTTAAAGATCTTATTTCAGTTGGATATTGGATGCCAATATCTATATTTTTAAATGACGGAAAAACACTTCAAAAAAAAGAACTAAGTGGATTAAAAGAAACAAACGGTTGGTGGAATACCGTAAAGGCTGAAGATTTTGACAATGACGGAGATATAGACTTAATTGCAGGTAACTGGGGCAAGAACAGTAAGTTTTCAGCTTCAAAAAAAGAGCCCATAACCCTTTACGGTAATGATTTTGACAATAACGGCTCAAGAGAACCTTTGGTGACCTATTTCTACAAAAACAGGGAAACTACATTCACGTCAAAAGATGAATTAGCCAAACAAATGCCTTTTTTAAACAAGAAGTTTTTT
>CAYGUZ010000121.1:0-2575 GCA_964353215.1 uncultured Flavobacteriaceae bacterium | reverse complement strand
GCTTTTGCCTCTGCCTCTGTAAAAGAATTATTTGGAACAAAAAACCTTGAAAAGGCAGAGAAAAAATGGGTTTTTGAATTAGCAAGTTGTTACTTTGAAAATGATGGTAAAGGAAATTTCATCAAAAAAGAACTTCCTCTAATGGCTCAGATTTCAACTGTTCAAGATATCCTAATTAAGGATTTTGACAATGATGGTTTTAAAGATGCATTACTTGTTGGCAACACATATGAAATAAGCACCCAATTAGGTAGGATGGATGCGTCTCATGGCATATTTTTGAGGTTTGATGAAAAAAATGGATTTGAACATCCAGAAAACTGGCAAGTAGACATTTCTGGACCGGCAAGAAGTATCGCTGAAATCAATATAGGCGGTGAAACAAGTTTTCTAGTTGGCATCAATGATATGGAACCAACTTTATTTAAGGTAAAGAGCAAGTGAAAAGCTATTTTATGAAAAACGGAATTTATATTTTACTTCTATTATTCACCATAAGTTGCAAAAACAATGAAGGTGAGCTTTTCTCATATGCCAATTCTAATGACACCGGTATTAGCTTTAAAAATACCCTTGACACTAATGACAACCTTAATATTTTAGATTACCTCTATTATTACAATGGTGGCGGGGTAGCTGTTGGTGACATTAATAATGATGGTCTACCTGATATCTTTTTTTCAGGAAATCAAGTCAGTAATGCCCTATATATAAACAAAGGTAATCTAACATTTGAAGATATCTCCGCTACTTCTGGGGTACAAGGCAATAGTACATGGAATACCGGCGCGGTCATGGGAGATGTAAACGGTGATGGGCTGCTAGATATCTATGTATGTGCCGTTGTAGGTATAAATGGCTTTGACGGTTATAATGAGTTATATATTAATAATGGGACTTCGGAAAGTTCAGGACAGATTACTTTTACGGAAAGTGCAAGTAAGTATGGTCTAGACTTTGACTCTTATAGCAGTAATGCTGCCTTTTTGGATTACGACCTTGACGGAGATTTGGATTTGTATATTTTAAATCATGCAGTGCATACTCAAAAATCTTTTGGAAAGATGGATTTAAGGTTTAAAAGAAATTATCAAACAGGTGATAAATTAATGCGCAATGATGGTGACAAATTTACTGAGGTAAGCGAAGAAGCGGGTATCTATGGGGGAATTAACGGATATGGCTTAGGTATTTCCGTTGCAGATTTTAATCAAGATGGTTATCCTGATATTTATGTTGGAAACGACTTTCATGAAGACGATTACTACTATTTAAATAATGGCGATGGCACTTTTACTGAAAGCTTAAGAGAATATTTTGGCCATACAAGCAGATTTTCCATGGGTAGTGATGCTGCAGATATTAACCATGATGGTTTTCCTGATTTAATTTCTTTAGACATGTTGCCCGAGGAAGAAGTTGCTTTAAAATCTTCTGAGGGAGACGATAATATTCAAGTTCAAAAATTGAGAGTTAAAAATTATGGTTACCACTATCAGTTTACTAGAAACATGCTTTATATAAACCAACCCTCTGGACAATATGTGGAAACTGCGCTACTAAGTGGTGTAGCTGCCACGGATTGGAGCTGGAGTGCTTTGTTTGCAGATTATGATCAAGACGGGGAGCAAGATCTTTTTATTTCAAACGGAATAACAAAAAGACCTAATGACCTAGATTTTATAAAGTATGTTTCTAATGAACAGATTAGAAAGAAAATAGACAACACAAAATTAGTAGATCAAAATGCTTTGAATTTAATGCCTTCTGGCGCAACACATAATTACATCTTTCAAGGAGATGGAAATTTAGGCTTTAAAAATAAAACTAAAGAGTGGATCGTTAATGATACCGTAATTTCTGGAGCTACTGCATTAGCAGACTTTGATAACGACGGCGATATAGATTTGATTACCAATAATATCAATAGAAACCCAACGCTTTACATTAATAAAACAAATAAGACCTCTAACTATATAAAATTAAAGTTTGATTATAAAAATAAAAATAGACTTGGGATAGGAACTAAAGTTTTTTCATACCACAAGGGAAAGTTACAATACAAAGAATTGTATACTACAAGAGGGTTTCAGGCATCTTCAGAACCTTTTATACATTTTGGTTATGGAAATGAGGAAATTGTTGATTCCTTAAAGGTTATTTGGCCAGATAAAAGTTATCAAGTGCTGAAGAACGTAAAAGTGAACCAAACTTTAACTATTGCCCAAGAAAATACCCAGCCGTTTGATTATGGTTCGCTGAAGGAAAAAAATAATACTTTGTTCAAAAAAATAGACTCCAACTTGGGCATTGATTTTACCCATAAAGAGGATAATTACATAGATTTTACTCGTGAAAAATTAATTCCTTATCAAGTTTCAGACCGAGGACCCGCTACGGCAATTGGTGATTTAAATAATGATGGGAGAGAAGATATCTTTTTTGGGAGTTCTAAATTCAAGGCTTCTAAAATCTATATTCAACAGGACACTTCTTATGTGGAAGCCCAATTTTCCAGTTTGCAAAGTGATTTAGCCAAGGAAGAGGTGGCAGCTGCTATTTTTGATATCAATGA
>CAYGUZ010000120.1:0-6295 GCA_964353215.1 uncultured Flavobacteriaceae bacterium | reverse complement strand
ACACGGCGCTTAAATTTTCTTCAATAACAACATTGTCAATATTTTTGATAAAGATAATGTCGACATCTTGGTCATTAAGATTTTCAATCAATGCCCCATGGCCTCCTGGTCTGAATAAAATAGACCCATCAGAATTTCGAAAAGGTTCGTTGTTCATGGTCACCGCCAAGGTATCGGTCGATGGTTTTTGATTAGAGTAGGTAATATCAAAAGTAGTATTGCTACTTTTTGAAACCTTTGGGCCACTATTTTTCTCTTCAGCTTTGAACATGGTTTCGTGCTGCTCAGAAATGGTAAAGTGCAAATTGGCCTTACCTTCCGTTTTCGCATATAAAGCTGCTTCCTTTAAATGCTCCTCAAAAGGAGTAGTCGAACCTGAATGGTACTTATGAAAAGGAAGCAAGCCCTTTGGATAAAAACCATAGTTAAGACCATCTTCTTCTAACATTTCCTTTACGAAGTGGTACGCTATTTCGCCCTCTGAATTGGCCTTTTCTACAATTTTATCAAATATTAAGTCGTAAAAGGGCAGATTTTTCATGCCATCTGTGAACTGTTTTACATCTTTATCACCAGTTCGTTCAAGGTATGCACCTAGACTTTCCTTTGAAGGATTATAAGAGTCTATAAAATTGAACATTGCTTTGAACATTCTAGAGGCTGCACCTGAAGCTGGAACAAATTTTAAAAGCGACAATCTTTTTCTTGAGTCTTCGAAATTGGCAATCAGGTCTTTTTGTTCAATTTCAGAAAATTTAGAAATACCTTCACCAACAATTGCAGCTTTCTCAAGATTCACAAAAGGTATCCCTTCCTTAAAAGTCTCTATTTGAGCTAATACTTTTTCTTTTGAAATACCTTTATTCTTTAACTGTTCAAGATCCTTTTTGCTAAACTCGATCATTGGCTTAATTAATTTGTCTATGTGTTCGATTGCTATTTTTAATCGTTCTTCCTTCCCCCCGCTTAAAATAATAAAATTTCGATGGTAATTCTTTAAGGTGTCATGAAAATATCGAAACATTTGCTCGCGCTCACCTGGCTTGTCCCTTAGGTCATCCGCTTCCCAAGGAATATCAATATTGGTCAGTAGATATAAATTATAAGAATTTTTCAAGGCATATTTTTCCAAAAGCGGGTCACACTCCCCAATATAGTAGGCTTCAGAATATACTTTGGTTTCCAATAAATCTGTATCACAAAAAAGCACTGTATCGGCCTCTTTGGTCAACTGATTCTCTAATTCAATCTGCCCTATTGCTATGGGCAATAAATCTTTTGGTTCGCAAGTTTTTTGCGCTTTATTCCATTTATCTTGCAGATATTCTCTGGCATATTCTGGCACCCAAGCGGTTTTGTAATGAGCGGCCAATTGTTTTGCCAATGTAGTCTTTCCTGTAGATTCTGGACCAAAAAGAACTACTTTAATAATATCTGAGGGCTCTTGTTTAAGTTTTTCTTCCATGCTTTATAGCCATAAATAGCAATAACCGTTAAAACTGCAAAAAGGATTGAACTAAAAATAAGACCCTTATACCAATATAAGGGCACTGTTATAATATCACCAATAATCCAATACAACCAATTTTCTATTTTCTTTTTTGCCATAAGCCACATACCCACAAAGAAAATTGCTGTGGTAAAAGTATCTACATGGGCCGTCCATGTGTTATATCTATCAGTAAGGTAGTAAATCAAAAAAACAAAGATCAACGCTCCTAAAAACAAAAGGATTGACCACTTCTTTTCTTTAACCGTAGTTTTTGTTATTGGTATAAAGTGTCTATCGTCAACCTTTCGCGTCCAAAAATACCAACCCAGAATACTCATGGTAAAATAGTAAGCATTAATAAGCATATCACCCAACAGACCATAGTAAATAAGAATATAAACGTACAACCCTGTAGCTATTAAGCCTGTAGGATATACCAATATGTTCTCTCGTTTAGAATAGTATACACTTAGAATTGTAAAGGCAACCCCTATCATTTCCAAGACAATTAAATGTGTAGGCGTGTCTTGGTATTGCGCAAATAACCAATCAAAAATGTGGTTCATATGCGCTACGATCAGATTTGACTATTTTCATGTACAAGAGCCCTTTATCCATTAATTCAAAGGCTTTCTCTATTTCTTTATTGAGTACTTTCATGACCTGCGAAAATTCACCAAATACTTGGGTGCTTAAAGGGTTCTCAAGAATGGTAAGCCCAGAAGCTCTTAGACTTTTGATAAAATCAATGATATGGCTTTCAAAATCATCCTGTAACGGTGAAAATGTTAATTCGACTGATATATTCATGTTTTATTTTTTTAAAGCGTAAACACAAGTAAAACTTTCCAATTCAAAAAAGAACACCTCAAAATCCGATTTTTTACCCTCGTATAAAATTTCTGCTGTAGTTCTTTCGTCATCAAGTGAAAAATCTTTTACATCAATGTGATTTAAAAAACTGAGCCCAGGTTGCGCGTAAATCTTGTACAGTGATTCTTTCGCTCCCCACACGGTAGTAAGTTTTCTAACAATTGCTTCAGAATTGGCCAGGCTACTATATTCTTGAATAGGCGTGAATTTGTGGGCTATCCGCAGTATTTTATCCCGCTGTTTTTCAATATCGATACCTACCTCTTTATCTGAACTGACTATTATTGCGGTAAAATTATGTGAATGCGTAATAGAAATATGCTTTCCATCAACTAGATGGGGCTTTCCAAACTCATTGTAAAATAAGTCTTTATCTTCATAATTTGCCCGTCTGAGCAAGTGCCTAATACTTAAGAATGCCCTTCGGTGCATTTCAGATTTCATGCCCTGCATTCTTTCTTGGCAATGCTTCGTGAGCACTATATCTTTAGAAAGTTCGGCCTCAGATTCGGTTACCTTCCAAATATAAACTTGAGTAGCTTCTGAAACTGTTATGGTTTTGTAAATGGGCACAACTAAAGTTAAGTGATTTTGTATCTTTGCACACTAAAATAATAAGCTACGAAAGTAAATAGAAAATAATTATGAGCACAAAAACAATTCCGTTTGTACCATTCAAAGTAAAGGATATTTCTCTTGCCGACTGGGGAAGAAAGGAAATTGAACTTGCCGAAGCAGAAATGCCGGGCTTAATGGCCTTACGTGAAGAATATAAAAACGAGCAGCCATTAAAAGGCGCTCGAATTGCCGGATGCTTACACATGACCATACAGACCGCAGTGCTCATAGAGACCTTGGTTGCTCTGGGGGCGGATGTAACTTGGAGTTCTTGTAATATATTCTCTACCCAAGATCAAGCTGCCGCAGCGATGGCTGCTGCCGGCATTCCCGTTTACGCATGGAAGGGCATGAATGAAGAAGAGTTTGATTGGTGTATTGAGCAAACACTGTTTTTCGGGGAAGACAGAGAGCCCTTGAACATGATTTTAGATGACGGCGGCGATTTGACCAATATGGTTCTAGACCGGTATCCTGAGCTTGCGGCAGGTATCAAAGGCCTTTCTGAAGAAACCACAACAGGCGTTCATAGACTTTATGAAAGGGTGAAAAAAGGTACATTGCCTATGCCCGCGATTAACGTTAACGACTCGGTTACCAAATCAAAATTTGACAATAAATACGGTTGTAAAGAAAGTGCGGTAGACGCTATACGTCGTGCGACCGATACCATGCTTGCTGGCAAAAAAGTTGTCGTTGCCGGTTATGGCGATGTTGGTAAAGGAACCGCTGCTTCTTTTAAAGGAGCTGGGGCAATTGTTACCGTTACAGAAATTGACCCAATTTGTGCTTTACAAGCATGTATGGACGGTTTTGAGGTTAAGAAATTGGAGACCGTTATCAGCAAAGCCGATATCGTAATTACGACCACCGGAAATAAAGACATCATACGTGAGGAACATTTTAGAGCTCTTAAAGACAAAGCCATTGTTTGTAATATCGGTCATTTTGATAATGAAATCGATATGGCTTGGCTTAACGGGGCTTATGGAAATACAAAGGATGAAATTAAGCCTCAAGTAGACAAATACACCATTGATGGTAAAGACCTCATCGTTTTGGCAGAAGGGCGTTTGGTAAACTTAGGTTGCGCTACGGGGCACCCAAGTTTTGTAATGAGCAATTCTTTTACGAACCAAACCCTGGCACAAATAGAACTTTGGAAAAACAGTGCAAATTACGAGAACGATGTTTATATGCTACCTAAGCATTTAGATGAAAAAGTTGCAAAACTGCACTTAGCACGTTTAGGGGCAGAATTAACCGAGTTAAAACAAGAACAAGCCGAATATATTGGGGTAACGGTCGAGGGGCCGTACAAACCAGAATATTACAGATACTAAATCAGCATAAATTTTAAGATAAGCCCTTACTTCGTGTAAGGGTTTATTTTTTGAACAGCGGTTTACAAACCAATCAAAACATAATGCATATTATTTTAACGGGAGCTACAGGAACTTTAGGGTCGCAAATACTCTTTTCAATACTTGAAAGTAGATTTGATACTCTGGAAAAAATATACCTGATTGTCAGAAAGAAAAATTCAAGCTCACCTCAGACCCGCATTAATAATATATTGGAGAGCCCTGTCGTCTCAGATTTTATTCGCGAACATAGAATAGCAATATCTAAAAAGGTCGAAGTTGTTGATGCGGAGAAGTTTTTAGAACCGCAGACTTTTATTGATGAAACTAAGAAATATCATTTTATTCATTCTGCAGGTTTCGTAAACCTTTCTGTGGATCCAAATAGCAAAGAGGAAATTTTTAAGGAAAATCTTATACTCACCAAACGCATTTTCTCGGCCTACAAGAGCTACCTTTCTAAATTCATTTACATAAGTACCGCATTTTCTATAGGTAAAATAGAGGGCTTTCTAAGCGACAACTATGTTGATACCGAACGAAATGAGTATCGCAATTTTTACGAAGCTTCAAAACATGCAGCCGAAAAATATTTGGTAAAAGCTGGTGAAGAAACAGAAATACCTATTCAAATATTAAGACCGAGTGTTCTTGGAGGCAATATTCTGGGCAATCCGCACTTCTTTATCTCGAAGTATATGGTTTTCTATCTGTTCGCAAAGTTTTTTCATAGAAATACCTCATCAGATGCTATCAGGATTCAAGCCAATAAGGATAGTCTGTTGAACATTATTCCAACTGATTACGCCGCCAAAGTAATTGCCAAAGTTTTTGATACCAAAGTAGAGCAATTAAATATTGTAAACTCAGCCGGCACAAACATTTTTAATGGTATTACCAAGATTTTAGAAACGGTTGACTTTAGAAACTTTAAACTGACCCAAGACCTCGTTACTACGGCTTCTGAATTTGAAAGCACCTTAGAAAAGTTCTATTATGAAACTATTGGAGTTCATTTAACCCCATATTTAACATCACTGCCTCAAGAATGGGACACTACTTTACTAGAGAGTATTCTACCCATACCAAAATATAACTTAGAAGACTATTTGGTAGCAACGATTGAATTTGCAAAGACCAATGGCTTTAGAAACCAGAGGTGGTAAGCGTCATTTTATAGAATCACATGGTCTTACATGGCCATCAATGATAGTTTGAGTAATAGGTTTTAAAGTTCTTCCATTCATCGGATTTCTTCCATAATACGTAAAAAATTCTATTTTTCCATTGTATTTATCATACCAAATCACTGGGTCATATTTCTTGATAAATGTTGTTGTATCACAGACATCTACTTTTCTAAACTTCTCAAGTTCCATTTCATTCAACTCAAATTCTAAAGCTTTACCTGTACACTCACATTTTTCATAATGATTTTCTACCCATAACATACATTCCTCTTCACGTTTAAATCCTATATAAGTTAAATTTCCAGCGATTAATATTGCAAAAACACCCCATAAAAATTTAGTTTTTATGTCTTTTCTACTCTTGATTTCTACTTTCTTTTGGGGTTTATCAACACTATCAGAGTTTTTAGATACGTAATCTTCATAATTATGAAACCCTAAGTACTGGGCTAAAGCGTTTCTTATATCCAATTTTGGATTGTTCTCCTTCTTTAAATAACGAACTAAAGATCTTGCCGTGATAGGTGTTTTATATTCTTCTATAATTATTTCTTCCAGATGTGATGCCCTACCATTATCAGTTTCATTACCCGTATCCTTACCAACTTTCTCGAAAGCGTCTATAAGTAATTGATCTACCATATACTCTTGTTTTTAGAATTTAAACTTAGACAGATTTTGGTCATTTTTTGGACACTTTATGATGTCCACAATTTTGAAATTCTTTTCAAAAAACTGACCACAATTGTCCATCCCTT
>CAYGUZ010000119.1:5292-6306 GCA_964353215.1 uncultured Flavobacteriaceae bacterium | reverse complement strand
TAGCCATTTTCTGAAACCACAAGAATATTATCTTCAAAATTATGCACAGATACCATACCTATTACCTCATCTGTATCGCTCGCCAAAGTAATACCGCGAACCCCAGAGGCATTTCTTCCCATAGGTCTTGTTTTGCTTTCTTCAAAACGAATGGCCTTACCTGATTTAAGCCCTAAGAATATTTGGCTTGTGCCAGTAGTAAGTTTAGCTTCGAGCAATTCATCATTATCTTTAATGGTTATGGCATTTATACCATTTTGCCTTGGTCTTGAGTACTGCTCTAAAGAAGTTTTCTTTACAGTACCTTTTTTGGTTGCCATGATTACATAATGACTATTTACATAATCCTCATCCTTTAGATCTTGTGTACAAATAAAGGCTTTGACCTTATCTTCACTCTCTATATTAATAAGGTTTTGAATCGCCCTACCTTTAGAAGTTCTGCTTCCTTCAGGTATTTCATAGACACGCATCCAGAAGCACTTTCCTTTTTGTGTAAAGAAAAGCATGTATTGGTGGTTTGTACCAACGAATAGATGCTCTAAAAAGTCTTCGTTACGGGTAGATGATGCTTTTTGACCGACCCCACCCCTATTTTGGGTCTTGTATTCGGTAAGCGGCGTACGTTTGATATAGCCAGCATGAGAAATGGTTATGACAACTTGCTCATCAGGTATCATATCTTCAATACTCAAATCTCCACCTGCAAAGTTAATTTCGGAGCGGCGCTCATCGCCATACTTATCTTTTACCTCAATTAACTCATCTTTTATTATTTGCATTCTTCTCTCCTTCTTATCCAAGATATCTTTCAAATCTTCGATAGTAAGTAAGAGTGCATCATATTCTTCTCGTAATTTATCTTGCTCAAGACCCGTTAACTGTCGTAGGCGCATTTCTACAATGGCTTTCGCTTGAATTTCAGTTAACTTGAACTCTTCCATCAAATTGTTACGGGCCTCATCTACATTCGAAGAGCCCCTAATAATTTCAATAACCCTGTCTATGTTATCG
>CAYGUZ010000119.1:0-5282 GCA_964353215.1 uncultured Flavobacteriaceae bacterium | reverse complement strand
ATAATTAAACCTTCGAGTATGTGCGCTCTATCTTCGGCTTTTTTAAGCTCAAACTTGGTTCTTCTAACAACAACCTCATGGCGATGTTCAACAAAATGATGAATCATCTCCTTCAGGTTAAGCAACTGCGGACGCCCATTTACTAGGGCGATATTATTAACGCTAAAAGAAGATTGTAAAGCAGTGTACTTGTAAAGTGTATTTAAAACGATATTAGGAATGGCATCTCTTTTAAGAATGTACACGATGCGCATACCCTTTCTATCTGATTCGTCCCTTATTGCTGAAATACCTTCAATTTTCTTTTCATTTATTAGGTCGGCCGTCTTTTTGATCATGTCGGCCTTATTGACTTGATAAGGTATTTCTGTAACGATGATGCTTTCCTTTCCTTGAACTTCTTCAAAGGTAGCTTTGGCTCGCATTACCACTCTTCCACGACCTGTATGAAAAGCTTCCTTAACGCCATCATATCCATAGATAATACCTCCGGTAGGAAAATCAGGTGCCTTTATGTGTGTTATAAGTTCATCGATTTCAATGTCATGATTATCTATGTAGGCGATGGTACCATCCACTACTTCGGAAAGATTGTGCGGCGGCATATTTGTTGCCATACCAACAGCAATTCCGGATGCCCCGTTTACTAGAAGTTGTGGAACTCGAGTAGGCAAAACCGTAGGTTCTTTCAATGAATCATCAAAGTTTAATTGATGGTCCACTGTATCTTTATCGATATCTGCCAACATATCGTCAGCAATTTTTCGCATGCGGGCCTCCGTGTAACGCATCGCAGCTGGGCTATCTCCATCTACCGAACCAAAATTACCCTGTCCATCAACCAACATATACCTCAGACTCCATTCCTGTGCCATACGCACCATACTGTCGTAAACCGAGGTGTCACCATGAGGGTGGTACTTACCCAAAACCTCACCTACGATACGAGCCGATTTTTTATGGGCACTATTTGAACGAACACCCAATTCATGCATGCCATATAGCACTCTTCTGTGTACCGGTTTTAGACCATCCCTGACATCAGGTAGGGCACGTGACACAATGACCGACATTGAGTAATCAATGTAGGCAGATTTCATTTCATCATCAATGTTGATAGGTATCAATTTTTCTCCTTCAGCCATATTAAAATCTTGTTGCTTTTGTAATTAAAATATCGTAGCAATATACGCAAAAACACATGTTTCAAAACGCCTCTAAATTACTTTATTAAAAAAATTATCAACATTGAAATTGCACTTCACTTTAAACATGATTTTTGTTAAAAAATCTAAAAAAAACTCTTTTTTTCGCCTTTTAACCCTTCTTTATCGAATATGGGTATAGTATTTGACCATTGTTGGATTAGTTTTATTAATTTTAATTGCTGAATATGGAAATTTATGGATGATAATTTTTCGCCAAGGGTAAAAGACGTTATTGCATTTAGCAAAGAAGAGGCGCTAAGACTTGGTCATGATTTTATTGGCACTGAGCATTTAATGCTAGGCCTGTTGCGTGATGGTAATGGAAAGGCTATAAATATATTAGACGCACTGGACGTAGACCTCGACCATTTAAGGAGAAAGGTCGAAATATTAAGTCCGGCCAACCCAAATACGGCTGGTATACAAAAAGATAAAAAGAACCTTCACCTTACGAGACAGGCAGAACGTGCTTTAAAGACTACCTTTTTAGAAGCTAAGCTTTTTCAAAGTTCTTCTATTAATACGGCCCATCTTTTGCTTTGTATACTGCGCAACGAAAATGACCCGACTACAAAATTGCTCCACAAATTAAAAGTGGATTATGATAATGTAAAGGAGCAATTCAAGTCTATGATAACCAGTGATGATGACTATTTAGATGTTACGAGGGCCGAATCTTTTCCTGGAGATTCGGAAGATGCCGGAGAGTCTAAAGAAAGTACTTTTGGCTCCTCTAGCGCCCAAAAAGGAAATAAGAAGTCCAAAACTCCTGTTTTAGATAATTTTGGAAGAGACCTAACAAAATTTGCAGAAGAAAATAAACTCGACCCAGTTGTTGGAAGAGAAAAAGAAATCGAACGTGTATCTCAGATACTAAGCAGGCGTAAAAAGAACAATCCGCTTTTAATAGGAGAACCAGGAGTTGGCAAGAGCGCCATTGCAGAGGGTTTGGCCTTGCGGATTATCAATAAAAAAGTATCACGCATACTCTACGGAAAGCGTGTGGTCACCTTAGACCTGGCCTCTTTGGTAGCTGGTACAAAATATAGGGGGCAGTTCGAGGAGCGGATGAAAGCCGTAATGAACGAATTGGAGAAAAATGATGATATTATCCTCTTCATTGATGAAATACACACTATAGTTGGTGCAGGTGGGGCGACTGGCAGTTTAGATGCTTCAAATATGTTTAAACCAGCCTTAGCTAGAGGTGAAATACAATGTATCGGTGCCACTACGCTAGATGAGTACAGACAATATATTGAAAAAGATGGAGCATTGGAACGTCGTTTTCAAAAGGTAATTGTTGAGCCGACTTCTGTAGAAGAAACGGTTGAAATTCTAATGAATATCAAAGGTAAATATGAAGATCATCATAACGTCACCTATACCGATGAGGCCATTAAAGCTTGTGTTGCCTTAACGAACCGTTATATGACAGACCGTTTTTTACCTGATAAGGCTATTGATGCCTTAGATGAAGCTGGCTCAAGAGTGCACATTGTAAATATGGATGTACCAAAGCAGATTTTAGAATTGGAAAATCAGCTTGAAGAAGTAAGAGTTCTTAAGAACAGTGTAGTCAAAAAACAGAAATATGAGGAAGCCGCCAAACTTCGTGACGATGAAAAACGCATAGAGAAAGATTTGGCAATGGCCCAAGAATCTTGGGAAGAAGAGAGCAAATTAAATAGAGAGACCGTTTCTGAGGATAATGTTGCCGATGTGGTTTCAATGATGAGCGGCATTCCCGTAAATAGAATCGCGCAGACCGAAAGCAATAAACTTGCCGAACTGCCCGCATTGATAAAAGATTATGTAATCGGGCAAGACGAGGCCGTGGTCAAAGTGGCCAGAGCTATTCAGCGCAACAGAGCTGGGTTAAAAGACCCGAACAAACCTATTGGATCTTTTATTTTCTTAGGTCAAACAGGGGTTGGAAAAACGCAGCTCGCGAAAGTATTGGCAAAGGAATTATTTGATTCTGAAGACGCACTTATTCGTATTGATATGAGTGAATACATGGAAAAATTTGCCATTTCTAGATTAGTCGGTGCACCTCCGGGATATGTGGGATATGAGGAAGGCGGACAACTTACGGAAAAAGTAAGGCGAAAACCATACTCAGTGGTTCTTTTAGATGAAGTTGAGAAAGCACATCCAGATGTCTTTAATATGCTTTTACAAGTATTGGATGATGGGTATTTAACCGATAGTTTAGGAAGAAAAATAGATTTTAGAAATTCTATTATCATAATGACTTCGAACATAGGTGCAAGGCAGTTAAAAGATTTTGGACAAGGCGTAGGTTTTGGTACTGCCTCTAAAAAAGCACAGGCCGATAGCCATCAAAAGAGTGTGATTGAAAATGCGTTGAAAAAAGCTTTTGCACCTGAGTTTTTAAATCGAATCGATGATGTTATTGTATTTAATCCGTTAGAACGGGCAGATATACATAAGATTATTGATATTGAACTGGATAAATTATTCAAACGTATCAAAGACATCGGGTATGATTTAAATCTTACTGAAAAGGCAAAAGACTATATCGCCGATAAAGGTTTTGACAAACAGTATGGTGCAAGACCTTTGAAAAGGGCGATACAAAAGTATATTGAAGATTCTTTAGCAGAAGAAATCGTGAATTCGAATCTTAATGAAGGTGACAGTATTTTTATGGATTTGGATGAGAAGAAAGAAGAACTCACTATAAAAATCAAGAAGAAGGAAAAATCTTCAAAAGCTTAAATAAAATAATTTCAATTTATAGCGAAAGGAGCCATTGTTCGATGGCTCCTTTTTTATTACAATTAGTGTAGGCAAAACCCAGCTCAAATATGGATTTTATTTGGGTGTTACATTTAAAACGATATTTAAGCCTTTAATCTATTATTTTTCTGATTAATTTATACTACTTCTACATTCGTGAACGAGACACTATAACACATTTGGGGAATGAACATGGGATTTAGCAAAAAAACCATCGTTGTCAAAGAATATCATCTAGATATTGGAATTATCCAAGTTTTTAACGAATATATGGTTACCATATTTGAACAAGAATAAACAATTACGATTCCGCGGCCAAAACAAAAAATTGGTATTTCAGAAATCCATTTTAGAACTAAAAAGTTCGGTTACATCAGTTTGCGAAAAAACTCTTATGCTATCGACCCGGTTATTTATACCTATTTAAGAGGCTTAGATAATTTAACAGCTTTTGCAATTGTTTCTAAAAAGGAAATAGATATGCATAACTTTAAGATTGAAAAGAAGTTCTATAAAAAGAACATCGAATTTTTTATTGAATACGAGAATGCGGTTTCTTGGGTCAAAAAACGCGTATCAAAAAAAAATAAAGGGAAGAAGAGTGCTTAGTTACTGGGGTTGTTCTTGACCTTCCGGCGAAGCTCTTTTAAATAACTCCATAAAGGCCTGACCAATATTAGCTATTACGGTTGATGCAGTCACTGCTTCATATCCATTCTCAGAAGAAGAAATATCTCCTGAAAGTCCATGAAGGTATACACCAAAAATAGCAGCATATAATGGTGGGTAATTTTGCGCTATCAGCCCTGTAATTATCCCTGTTAATACATCACCACTACCAGCTGTAGCCATTCCAGGGTTTCCAGTAGAGTTTATATATCCTTTACCATCATAAATGGTTATGGTATGTGCGCCTTTTAGCACCAAGATACAATCGTATTTTTTTGAAAATGCCTTAGCCTTCTTTAATTTATCAAAATCATCTTCCCACTTACCTATTAAACGCTCCAATTCTTTAGGGTGAGGCGTTAATACAGCTTGCTGTGGCATTTTGTTTAGAAGCCTCTTATTTTCTGCTAAAATGTTTAGTCCATCTGCATCAATGACCATGGGCAACTTAGTATCGTTTAAAAACGATGAAAAAGCAGCAACAGTTCGCTTGTGCGTTCCCATTCCGACACCAACCCCAGTTACAGAAGCATTTGACGGGAGTTCTATCTTAGAAATAAAATCTTCCTCTTCATCGGTTAGCACCATTATTTCAGGTTCACTGGTTTGCAAAGGTATATAACCACATTCTGGTATAAA
>CAYGUZ010000118.1:0-6358 GCA_964353215.1 uncultured Flavobacteriaceae bacterium | reverse complement strand
TTCAACGAGCAATTCAAAACGTTGTGCTTTTTTGTTGCCTATTAAAAAGCGAAGTTCTTCTAGGCTAGTTTTGTTAAAGTTTGGTAAATTCAATTTTCTGCCTCGAAAAGTGGGGTAGAGGTCGGCTAAGGCGAACTCTAGGCTTTGCCATTCGCCCGTAGTATTAAATTTGGTGATATAACTGTAATAATCTTGCTTATTAGCTTTAACTCTAAATTGATAGTTTTTTCCATCTCCCTTGAGCTTAATAAGCATCTTACTTTTGGGAGTAACTTTTATAGCCTCCATGTTATAACGGACTGAAGAGAATCCTCCATTATTTTCCAAAGAAACTTCTCCTGAAAATTTCCCGTAGTCATCATCGGTTACTTCGAAGTTTCCTGAAGAACGGCCACCCATCACGACATCATCTACAACGAACCAGTTTTTAGTGGTAGGGTTTTCTTTAAAATCAACAATAGTTTGAGCGGCCATAGTACTGGTTAAAATAAATAATATTAATACTGATTTCATTGGTTTTTTGTAAAGATCATGCAATGTTGCCAAGGTAGATTGCCCATATTTTTTTCTAATGTGGATCCAAGACCTTTTAATTCTTTTACGGCTTGCTTCTCAGTCATTTTATGGAGCTTTTTAATGGGTACTTTTGCGTCTTCACCGCGATATTCGATTAAAAATAACTTTCCGTTATTTCGCATAGCGTTTTTTATAGAAAGCATCGTTTCGTAAGGGAAACTCATCTCATGGTAGACATCTACAATAAGCACTTTATCTACTGAATCTGGTGCAAGATTCACACTTTTTTCGCTTCCTTTTACTAAGATTACATTTTTGAATTTTCCATTAACTTTTTTTTCTTTTAGGGCAGCCAGCATCTCATTTTGAATATCAACTGCATAAATAGTTCCTTTGGTGGTTATCTTGGCCATTTTAAATACGTGGTACCCAGAACCGGCGCCGATATCTGCGATATTATCGGTAGCTAAAATGTTCATATTCTCAAGTAATTTAGTGGTATTTTCTTCGGCATTACGTTCAGTACGTTCTAGCCAAGTCATACCTTGGTAGCCCATGACAATGGCAATTTCCCTACCATGGTACCATTTTCCAATTCCACTATAGTCACCTTTTTTGTAGGTGTAAAGGCCTTGTGCCAAACAATTTACACAGCTAAGTGCCAATAGAACACCAAGGGATTTTTTTATCACGGCCATATCAACTTTAATTTTGCTTGGTCAGGTCGTTTTTAGAGATACTTCGCCCAAAGGTCTTAGATACCTAAGAAAGTTCTAAAATATCAATCTACTTTTTGGTCATTGAGGCCATATAGAAACCATCAAATCCATGTTCAGAGGCATAGATGTTTTGCTCCTTTTCAAATTTGAAGTTTTTACCCTCTTCTGATGCTAAAAAAGATTGCACTTGGTCTGAATTCTCTTCTGGCAATATAGAGCAAGTGGCATAGACCATTTTGCCGCCAGGTTTGACCATTTTAGAGTAGCTTCTAAGAATGTCATGCTGCACTCCTTTTATTTTATCTATAAACTCGGGCTGTAACTTCCATTTAGAATCGGGGTTACGGCGAATGACCCCTAGACCAGAACATGGGGCATCTAAAAGCAAGCGGTCGGCAGAGTTATATAATTTTTTAATCACTTTAGTAGACTCAATAGCTCTTGTATCTACATTATGGACTCCATTTCTACGTGTACGAACTTTTAGTTTTTTAAGTTTACTCTCATAGATATCCATGGCAATAAGCTGCCCCTTATTTTCCATTAGCGAAGCCAAATGAAGGGTTTTGCCTCCGGCACCGGCGCAGGCATCTATAACACGTTGACCGGGCGCAACTTCTAAATATGGAGCGACGAGCTGTGATGAAGCATCTTGAACTTCAAATAATCCATCTTTAAAGGCTTGCGTAACGAACACATTTTTTCGCACTACCAGTTTTAAGGCATCTTTGACTCCAGAAATAGTTTCGGTTTCAATCTCCTCAGTCTTTAAAAGTTCACGAAGTTTTTCTTTTGTGGTTTTTAAGGTATTGGTTCTGAGAATGACCTCGGCTTGGGCATTTAAAGCGGCAATTTCTTTGGTCCATAAATTGTTGCCCAGAGCTTTTTCTCCGCGTTCATCCATCCAATCTGGTACGGATTCCCTAAATTTTCGAATCTTAGATAATTCATCAAACTTACCTTTAATGCGTCGTTCTGGAGTTTCTTCCAATTGTTTCCAATCTGGCAGTTCAATACCTTTAAGCACGCACCAAACGGCAAAAAGGCGGAACAAGTTTTGACGAGAATAAGGTGCATTTACCTCGGCAATTTCAGTATACAGGCGTTTCCATCTAACGATATCATAAGTTGTTTCCGCAATAAAACCACGATCACGTGCGCCCCAGCGCTTATCATAGCGCAATACTTTTTCAATAACCTTGTCTGCATATTCATTTTCATTGAAAATCATTCCAAGGGCATCAATAACGGCAAATACCAAATTTCTGTGTAAACGCATGGTTTTTAAATAAGGGTGCAAAGGTAGGGTTTGTTCCTTATTTTTGATACTATGAAAAAATACTTCTTTTTAATGATTTTTAGTGGCATTCTGATAGGTTGCCAATCTAAACCTAAATCAAATCATTACACTACTCTTGATATTGAAACAGTTTTTGAAGATTCTGTAAGTATCAGGGCCATTGAATTTTTAGATAGCAATACCTTGGCTTTTGCCGGGAGCAAGGGTATGTATGGCACGGTTGATTTATCTACTGGAAAAGTGCGCACAAATACCATGAAATACCATACCAGTATTCCTGAATTTAGAGCGGTTGCGCATACATCAACGGACTTTTTTATGCTTTCTATTGGAAATCCGGCCTTGCTTTATAAAACTGGGGACAATGGCAAAATGGATTTGGTGTATATGGAAGAAGGTGAAGGGGTGTTTTATGATGCCATGAAGTTCTGGAACGATAAAGAAGGTATTGCCATTGGCGACACCATGAATGGTTGTTTGAGTATAATTATTACTAGAGATGGTGGTAATACCTGGGCCAAAACCCCATGTAATATGTTACCAGAATCTGAAGGTTTAGAAGGTGCATTTGCAGCTAGTAATACCAATATTGCTATTATTGGAACGCAAACATGGGTAGCCACAACTAGTGGTAGAATATTTTATTCGTCGGACAAAGGTGAAAGCTGGTCATTTAAAAATACACCTATTATTCAAGAAAAAGAGACCCAAGGCATCTATTCAATTGATTTTTATGATAAGAAAATAGGGTATGGTATTGGCGGTGATTTTACCGAACCCGAAGCTAATAAAGCCAACAAGATTTTGACTACCGATGGTGGTTCGGTGTGGCTGTCCATAGCTGATGGTAAGGCTCCCGGCTATAAAAGTTGTGTGCAATACTTTCCGGATTCTGACGGACAAGATTTAATTGCGGTTGGTTTTACTGGGATTGATTATTCTAATGATGGTGGTTCTTCTTGGGAACAATTAAGTGAAGAGGGGTTTTATACGATTCGCTTTTTAAATGATAGTGTTGCTTATGCTGCAGGAAAAAATAGAATAGCCAAGCTTGTTTTTAAACAGTAGAAAAAAATTAAGCGATTTTGGCTTTATTTCTTTTAGTGGTAAAGGTCAATTCTTTTTTTACCCTTGTATTTTTGAATTTGTAAACTCTCGCAACGGTATTTGTTTTCACAGCGGTTGCTTTTTCTATTTTGATATCGATTACAATTTCGTAAGTCAATGTTTCAACCTTAACTTCTTTGCTAGGGCTTTGGGCCATAGCTGTTGCTCCGATGATGATGAAGAAGATAAAAGTTGATACTGTTTTCATGACTTGGGTTATTTTTACAATGTAAAATTAACCCAGTAGCTATCTTGGTGCTGATTTTGGTCGCTCTATGACCTAAAATGATCGATACAAAACGCTTATCAAGACCAAGTGGGTTTTATCATCGATAAACGTATTCGCCTATAGATGCATTACACCGAAACGATGTGTGCTTTGCCGATACCTAAAAGAAAAGAGAGCAATTTTGATTACTTCTGTTGTACTTGATAATTTTCTCATCCTTGTAGCTATAAGTTTGTTGCTACTCGCCCGTGTTATAAACCTTACGCTCAAAGTGGGTGGCATAGACTATATAGTCATAATGTTTTGTTTAAATCAAAAAGCAACATGCTTATACGTTAGGCTTGCCAAAATATTGAAAGGTTTGGTCGGTTGTTTAAGGGCTTGTATTTAGTAGGCTCACAGCTTAACCCAAATTCTGCATCTGCACAAGTTTCTTGTAGCCTTTACCAGACTTCATTAACCCATCATGCGTGCCTTGCTCCATAATCTCACCTTTGTTCAAGACAACAATACAATCGGCATTTTGTATGGTTGAAAGACGATGCGCTATTACAATTGAAGTTCGATTGCGCATCATTTTTTCTAAGGCGTCTTGCACTAGACGTTCACTTTCGGTATCGAGAGCAGAAGTCGCCTCATCTAAAATCATAATAGGCGGGTTCTTTAAAACAGCCCTAGCTATGGATAGCCGTTGTTTTTGACCACCACTTAATTTATTGCCACTATCGCCAATATTGGTGTTATAACCATCTGGAAGCGCTGTTATAAATTCATGGGCATTCGCAATTTTAGCTGCTTCTATAATTTCTTCTTCGGTTGCATTTTCCTTGCCTAAACCGATATTGTTTTTTACCGTATCGTTAAATAGGATGGAATCTTGTGTGACCAGGCCCATAAGACCTCGCAGGGATTTCTTTTTAATGTTTTTAATATTTACACCGTCAATTGAGATTTCACCTTGGTTTACGTCATAAAAACGTGTCACCAAATTGGCTATAGTGCTCTTTCCGCTTCCAGATTGGCCAACTAATGCAACAGTTTGCCCTTTTTCAACCCTTAAAGAGAAATCTTTGAGTACATAATCTTCCTCATATTTAAAAGAAACATTCTTTATGGAAAGGTTGTCTTTTAGTGTATCTATTGATTTAGCGTCTGGACTATCAAGAATGGTGTTTTTAGTATCTAAAACATCAAAAATCCGTTCCGCCGAGGCATTACCTTTTTTAATGTTATAGTTAACAGTAGTGATTGCTTTGACTGGATTAATAATAGTATAAAATAGACCAATGTAACCCATAAACTCTTGTGGGTTTAACGAGCTGTTATTGCCCAAGACCAAACTGCCACCATACCACAGTACAGTAATTACAACTGCTACACCTAAAAACTCACTAAAAGGTGATGCCAATCCTTTGCGTTGGAGAACCGCAGTCATAATTTTTTTAAACCTTGAAGTAGAATCAGTAAACTTTTCGATAAGTCTTTCCTCTGCATTAAATCCTTTTATAATTTTTAGGGCACCAAGGGTTTCTTCCAAGAACGATAAAAAAGTACCTGTTTCTTTCTGAGCTTCAAGGGATTGTGCTTTTAATTTTTTTCCTACTATCGAAATTAAAAAGCCCGCAATGGGTAAGAAGATAAAAACAAAAAGTGTTAATTGAGGGCTAATAGCCAACATAGAAATTAAAACAATAAGAATTGTAATTGGTTCTCTGGCCAGAGATTCTAATGAGTTAATTATTGAGCCTTCTACTTCCTTAACATCAGATGTCATGCGGGCTAATAAATCTCCTTTCCTAGTTTCACTAAAATAGCCTAATGGTAAGTCTAATGTTTTTTGATAAAGCTTGTCTTGTATATCTTTTACCATACCTGTGCGGAGGTAAGCCAAAACATACATTGCCGCGTACCTAAAAGCATTTTTAAGAAAAAAAATGACAATACTAGCTATGCAGATAAAAACTAAAGCAGCTACTGGACCTTCTTGGTCAACTTTTAGTGTTAAAAAGTGGTTTAATGAATCGGTCAGGTATTCTTGAAGATTGCCCAAACCGTTGTAAATCGGAGCCTCAGACACCTTTTCTTGTGTGCTAAAAAGAATTCCTAAAGTTGGAATAAATATTATAATCGATAATACATTAAAAATCGAGTATAAAATATTGAACAAAACGTTCAAAAAAGCGTAGGATTTGTACGGTTTTGCAAACCGTAAAATCTTTTTAAAGTAATTCATTCACTATAAATTCAGTTCAGCAACAATTCCCTCTAATTTGGAATCTAACTGCGAATTTACGGATTTAAAATCCTCTGCTTTGGTTAAAGTTGTGTTAGTGCTTATGTAAAATTTCACCTTGGGTTCTGTTCCGCTTGGTCGCGCCGCAATTCGCGTACCATCTTCTGTTTCATAAATCAAAACGTTGGATTTTGGTAGATCAATTGCCTTTTCTTCTCCAGTTTGTACATTTTTCGAAATCGAAGTATTGTAAT
>CAYGUZ010000117.1:680-6440 GCA_964353215.1 uncultured Flavobacteriaceae bacterium | reverse complement strand
GGCATATAGTCTTGGAATAACAGGCCGAATTTAAATCGCTGATCAGTAGGTCTTGAAATGTAACCACGATTAGCACTATTTTCTTCAGTTCTCAAGTATCCTAAACTTAACCATGATTCCGCACCAGGAACAAAGGCACCATTAAGTCTAAAATCAAAGCCATAGGCAAATGCCTCGGCGTTGTTGTTCGCGGAGTACCGTATTCGTACATCTTCAACGGTATACGTGTTTACATCGGATAGTTTTTTATAATAGGCCTCACTCGTTAGCGTAAATGGTCGGTTAGAAAAGGTAAAGCTATATTCATTGCCAAGAACTAAATGATAGGATTTTTGTGGTTTTACTTCTGGATTTATTTGCCCGGTTAATCTTCTTAACTCCCTGTAGAAAGGCGGTTGTTGGTAACTGCCAAGGGCTAATCTAAACAACATATCTTTTTGCCAATTTGGTTTTATGGCAAACTGCGCACGAGGACTAAAAATAAATTGACCATTAGTTGACAAGCCTACAGGTTTTATGGTATAATACTGCCCTCGAACTCCTAAATTGTAATAGATTTCATTGTCATTCCAATTTGTTCGGTTACTGTATTGAACAAAAGCTGAAAGTCTATCTGTTTTCACAAAATTAGTAGCTCTGGCACTTTCAAAAGAAACGATGTCTCCCTCAAAGGGTTCATCTGGTTGATCGTTCTCAAAACGAGGTTCTGATGGGCGAATAAAAAATCCGGCTGAATCAATAAATTCAGATTCCCGCAATTGATCTCTAAAATCTTCATGGGTAAATTTTACGCCCCATCTCAAGGCAGTATTATTCTTCTTAAAACTACCGCTATGGGCGATATTGAAAATTAAGGCGTCTAATTGATTTCTTGCTCTATTTTGTTGTGCACCGATTCCTCTAGAATTGGTGGCTTCCCCCAAATTTTCACCTCCTAAATTGGTGTCTACATCGCCCAATTCGTATCGGGCAATAATATCTGAAAATTCCTCTTCAACTGTATGATACAAAGAGGTGGTAATGTTGATTTTGGTATTTTCATTTAAGCTGTAATCTGCTTTCAATGCAGCAAATTCAGTTTGGTATCGGTTGTTCTCTTGTCCTTCATAAAAAACTAGCAGCGCTCTTGGTTCTTGAATAGTACCAAAATTGGTTTGTCTATTCAATGGTTTGTTCTTGTAATCATTGATAGCCAGATTGCCTAGAAAATTAAGTTTCAGTTTTTTTGAAAATCGATAGGTAAGAAAACTTTGAATATCTAAAAAAGAGGGGTTTACATTGGTTTGGGTTTGTTGGCTATTTACAAAAAGACTATTGTCTCTGTATCTTGCACCGGTCAAAGAAGTGAAATTTTTATTTTTTGATACTGTTTCTAACGTGGCGCTTGCACCCAGTAGACTTCCTGCTGCCTGCAAGGAGAACGTCGTCGGAGTTTTATAGTTAATGTCTAGAACCGAAGAGAGTTTATCGCCATATCTAGCCTGAAATCCACCAGCCGAAAACTTAAGGTTTTCAACCATATCACTATTTACAAAGCTTAAGCCTTCTTGTTGTGCTGAACGTATTAAAAAGGGGCGATATACTTCAATGCCATTTACATAGACCAAGTTCTCATCAAAATTACCACCTCTCACGTTGTATTGTGTGCTAAGTTCATTGCTAAAACTGACCCCTGGCAAGAGTTTTAGAATATTTTCTACCCCGGCGTTGGCCCCAGGAATTTTCCTTACCAGTTCGGGCGAAACGGTTACGATTCCGTCAACACTTTTGTTGCCAGCAGGTGAAACGACAATCTCTGAAATTTGAATTGCATCCGTCTTCATTACTGGATTGAACTCAAAAGTTTCATTTGATGTTAAAATGAGGTGCTCAAGAACTACATTTTCATGACCGATATGTGAAAAAGTAATGGTGTTTTTTTGGTCGGCCGTAAGTTGTAAAATATAAACGCCATTTTCATTGGTGGTAGTTCCTTCGGTTTTTGAAGTAATGTTTACGCCTAAAAGGGGTTGCCTATTTTCATCTAGAACAATACCAGTTATCGTCGCCGTTTGTGAAAATGCGATGGAAAACATAAAGAAGCATACTAAAAACAGCGGTTTGACTAAGCTCAAAACATTATTTTCTAAAAAATGTATGCGTAAAGGTAGTCGAATTACCTACATTATCAGTGGCCAAGACTTTTAGGTTGCACTGCGTTTTACCGTTAATTTTATCATCAAAATTGTAGGTAATGGTTCTTGTTTTTGGTTCATACTCCATTAAAATCCACTCGCCATTTAAGGTTGCCGAATAGGTATTTATGCCACTTAAGTCATCAGCTATCTCTAGACTTAGATAGCGATAATTACTTAACCACTGTTTCTCCTTAAAATTTCGAGGCTTAATTGATGGGGGAGTGGTATCCTTGGCGAGCGTGAAAGTGCCAAATGTTCTACTTCGGGCAGAAAAAGTGTTATTTCTTTTGTATGTTTTGTAATAACGTGGTTCCGAGTTTTTGTCTAGCCGTGCTATAAATAATTGTTTTTGTTCCTGCTTTGAGTATTTTGAAACATCAAAAGTCATTGTAAAATTTCTATGTGCAGCAACGGTTTCGTTATGAATAGTTATGGTATCCGTTCCCTTTTTCAAATCGATATAAAAATCTTCGTAAAATGTGCCTTCCGGAAAATAAACCTTGGCTGCCCCAAGGTCGAAACTATTAGGTTTGTTCGCCTTTATGAAATAATCCGTCGGCTTTAAATCTTTTTTAATTTTTATGGGAAGGTTCTTTCCTTCAACGGGAATGATTACTTTAATGTTATTGCCCTTTATATCTGATATTACAAGCTCTACATTATAGCTAAGACCGTCTACAACAGGTATTTTTCCATCTAAATATAAAGAATTGTAAATATTCAGTTTATTTGAAGCATCTTTAAAGCATTTCTGAATTCGTTGCCTAAATTTTCCAAAGTGTGGATAGTCGATCAGTGTATTTATATATCTGGTTTCTCCAAATGAAAAAGTCTCAAAGTCGTATTCGGAATAGACCTTTCCATTCACGGTTTGCTTTACCGAATACACGCCATTTTTATTAGCTGCCAAGTCTTGTCGGTCAAAACCATTAAACCCAAAGCCGATCGTGCCATTAGCGAGCACCTTATCGGCCAGAAAAGAACCATCTTTTTGTTGGGTGAAGTTCAACTGTATTTTTTCAGCACTTTGGTTAACATGCGCATCTTTTGAGAGTGGGTATCCGAAGAGCCCAACCAGCGTAGGGTTGGTAGCATCTCTTACTTCGTAACCATAAAGTAATGGATTGGTTGGTTTTTCGGTAACACTACTTCTTATTTCAAAATGTAAATGTGGTCCACTTGAGCCCCCTGTATTTCCAGAGTAAGCGATTACATCTTCTTTTTTAACTTCTAGTTCGCCATAATCAGGAAAAACCTCTACTTCGTAAGATTGCTTCTTATATTGGATTTCTTTAATGTAAGCTTCAATTTCAGGACTAAACTTTTTAAGATGCGCGTATACCGAAGTGAACCCATTCGGGTGCGCTATATATAAAGCCTTGCCATAGCCCCATAATGAAACTTTTATGCGGGTGACCGTTCCGTCTTGTATGGCGTATATGGGCAGGCCTTGTCTTTTTTTGGTTTTAATGTCTATCCCTGAATGAAAATGGTTAGAACGTAATTCTCCAAAGGTGCCTGACAAAATTAAAGGGATATCCAATGGGGAACGAAAGCTGTCTTTTGGGTATTTTTCTTGACAAATTAAAATGGAGAGGCAAAAGAAAAATACACTGAAAAGGCGTGTGCGCATAGTAAGGATAGAATTTTAATTACGAAAGTAACCATTAACTGGCAGATGAAAAAAACGGAAATTCATATACTCAGCTTATTTAATTATCCGCAAGAGATTAAATGCTAAAACTATTGTTTGGTTGCACAACGTTGGTTAACTTTGTAAGATACGCATCGGTATTTGTATATGGGCGAATTGGTTGAAATTGTTGATTCTCTAGAAAATAAGGTGAGCAAGCTCTTACATCGATTGGAAGTACTCCAGCAGGCGAACTCCAAATTAGAAAAAGAACTATCTCATTTAAAAGAGGAGAAACAATCTGTCCAAAGTTCCATAGTAGATTGGGAGGAAAAATATAATTCCCTTAAGCTCGCAAACTCGATGCTGGGTAGTAGTACGGATAAAACAGAAGCTAAGCTCAAAATAAATACGCTTATTCGAGAGTTGGACCTTTGTATAGCACATCTCGCTGAATAGCGTTAAATCAAAATATGGAGGAAAAGCTCAAAATTAAGCTTTCTATTGCGGATAGGGTCTATCCATTGACCATAGACCCAAAACAGGAAGAAGGTTTACGAAAAGCGGCCAAAAACATAGATCAATTGGCCAAAAAGTTTGAGCAAAACTATGCAGTGCGCGACAAACAAGACGTTTTGGCCATGTGTGCATTACAGTTTGCCTCTAAAATTGAGCAAGGTGGAATAAATGAATCTGAGAACAATAAAGCGGCTGCAGAGCGCTTACAAGCGTTGGATAAGCTTATTTATGATAAATTAGGTTCAGAATAAGTTCTTTAAAAATATATATTGTTACTGCCCACATTGGTAATTATTTTTTGACAAACTCAACGTTATTAAGTTTAAAAAAGGTGAGTTTAAGTTGTAAAAGCGTGCCCTACTTGTATAGGGATTTTTGAGCAGCTTGTTAGCCTTAAACCTGTTATTTAGGAGTTTGTACAAAACTTCGGCCAATGTGGGCTTTTTTTATAACCAAACTATACAAATGGATAATACAACATTTATAATAATAGCAGCAATAGCCGGGATATTAATAGGCTTTGTCATTGCCAAAGTGCTAGAAAAAGGGAAGGCCGGAAAAACAATATCGAGTGCCAAAAGAGAGGCTTCAAGTATCTTAAAAGAAGCCCAAAAGGAAGGAGAGAACATCAAGAAAGACAAAATTTTTCAGGCTAAAGAGAAGTTTTTGGAGTTAAAAGCTGAGCATGAAAAAGTAATTATTAATAAGGATAAGAAAATTGCTGAGGCAGAAAAGCGCGCTAGGGATAAAGAATCTCAAATAAGCAGTGAACTTGCCAAAGGAAAGCGTTTAAATGAGCAGCTAGAAGTTCAAATCAAAGAGACTGATTACAAACGCGAAATATTAGAGAAGAAACAGGCAGAAGTAGACAAACTTCATAAAAGCCAAGTGCAACAACTAGAAGTTATTTCCGGTCTTTCAGCTGAAGAGGCAAAAAGCCAATTGTTAGAGTCTTTGAAAGAAACTGCCAAAACTGACGCAATGGCATATTTGCAGACTACACTTGAAGAGGCGAAGCTAACCGCACAACAAGAGGCAAGAAAAATTGTAATAAATACGATTCAACGTATTGGTACCGAAGAGGCCGTTGAAAATTGTGTGTCTGTATTCAATTTGGAATCGGATGATGTTAAAGGACGTATTATTGGGCGTGAAGGCCGAAACATTAGAGCTATTGAAGCTGCCACAGGAGTTGAAATTATTGTTGATGACACACCTGAGGCCATTATACTTTCATGTTTTGATTCTGTTCGTAGAGAGATTGCTAGGCTCTCTTTACATCGTTTGGTTACCGATGGTCGTATTCACCCGGCTCGTATCGAAGAAATCGTAAAGAAAACAGAAAAACAGATTAACGAAGAGAATCTTGAAATTGGAAAACGTACGGATATACAATTAGGAAACCAAGGGTAACATCCCGAGATAAATAAG
>CAYGUZ010000117.1:0-670 GCA_964353215.1 uncultured Flavobacteriaceae bacterium | reverse complement strand
CTGTCGGGCGAATGAAGTATCGTTCTTCTTACGGTCAGAATCTTTTGCAGCATTCACGCGAAGTTGCCAAGCTTTGTGGAGTGATGGCTGCAGAATTGGGCCTAAATCCAAAAATAGCAAAACGAGCAGGGCTTCTTCATGATATTGGTAAAGTTCCAAATACTGAGGTTGAAGTAGAAACTCCCCATGCTATTTTAGGAATGCAGTGGGCAGAAAAATTTGGTGAAAAGAAAGAGGTGTGCAATGCGATAGGTGCGCACCACGACGAAATTGAGATGACTACCTTGATTTCGCCAATAGTACAGGTTTGTGATGCGATAAGTGGTGCTAGACCTGGGGCAAGACGTCAGGTGTTGGATTCATACATTCAACGTCTAAAAGATTTAGAGGATGTTGCTTTTGGATTTCAAGGGGTGCAAAAGGCATATGCGATACAAGCAGGTAGAGAATTACGTGTAATCGTTGAAAGTGAAAAAGTAAATGATGACAAGGCAGCCGAATTGTCTTTTGAAATCTCTCAAAAAATACAAACAGACATGACGTATCCGGGTCAGGTAAAAGTTACTGTAATACGAGAGACACGCTCAGTGAACGTAGCGAAGTAAGATACATTTTAAAATTGCATAAAAGCAAGGGCGCCGTTTAATTAAACGGCGCCCTTGCTTTTATG
>CAYGUZ010000116.1:0-6450 GCA_964353215.1 uncultured Flavobacteriaceae bacterium | reverse complement strand
CTATTTCTTCAATTTTAGAATTCAACACACCTATTTCGGTACTAAATGATTTAATCAGTGTGTTATCATTCGGTTGATCCATAACGATAGCATATACTGCCTTGTCCGATTTTTTGGTAAATCTGATGTCTGTATTGGTGTAAGCTATTTTTATCTTTTCTATTTTATGCCCACCTTCTGGCAGCCGTGTAGGGCCTTCGCCAAAAATTATTCATGGTCTTGTTCCATAGATTGCCTCGCCATTTAGAGATAGCCATTGTTCTATTTTGGCCAAGAGGTCTTTCATTTCTGGAGGAATAGAACCATTTGGATAGTAGTACGCTATAGAGACGACTCATAATTTCACTCATTTTTATATTAGAAAAAATAAGGAAGCAATAGTGTTTTGAACTCTTTCGTGGAAATACTTTAATCAGTAGAACATTTATTACATTTGAGAGTCTCTATGATTTAAAATATGTTCTATCTAGGAATAGATTTAGGAAGCTCTTCGGTTAAAGTAGCATTGGTAGATAGTAACACAGGTTCTAGTTTGGCCGTTGTTCAAGAGCCGAGTGAAGAAATGTCTATTTCCGCTGTTCGACCCGGATGGGCAGAACAAGACCCTGAACTTTGGTGGGCCTATGTTTGTAGCGCGATAAAAAGAGTGGTCACAGAAAATAATATTTCAAAAAATAGCATACATGGCATTGGTATTGCCTATCAAATGCACGGCCTGGTGCTGGTCGATAATACAGGAAATCCTTTACGAGATGCTATTATTTGGTGCGATAGCAGAGCTGTTGCGATAGGTGAGAATGCTTATCGCGCTATCGGTGAAGATGTGTGTGATACGAAGCTTCTTAACTCGCCGGCCAACTTTACCGCTTCTAAGCTAAAATGGGTGCAAGAAAATGAACCTGATGTTTATGAACGTATGGATAAGTTTATGCTACCGGGTGACTACATCGCATTTAAATTTACCAATAGTATCAATACTACTGTTTCCGGATTATCAGAGGGAATTTTTTGGGACTTTACAGAAGATAGCATTTCAAAAGACGTAGTAGCGTGTTATCACTTTTCAAAGGAAAATTTTCCAGACCTTGTGCAGACATTTAGCAAACAGGGTATTTTATCCAAAAAGGGTGCAAGTGAAAGTGGGCTTGCCGAAGGAACTCCGATTCTATATCGTGCCGGTGACCAACCTAACAATGCATTGGCACTCAATGTATTTAATCCTGGAGAGGTCGCAGCAACTGGGGGCACCTCAGGTGTTGTATATGCCATAACAGATTCTTTAAGCGCAAAAGAAACTTCTCGTGTAAATAATTTTGCACACGTCAATTACGAAAAAGGAGGGGTGCAGCGCATTGGCAAACTACTTTGTATCAATGGTGCCGGTATTCAGTACCGATGGCTTCTTAATAATTTGGATGTCGGTTCATACCAAGAAATGAATGAACTGTCCGACAACGTTAACGTCGGCTCTGATGGACTTGTTGTAATTTCATTTGGTAATGGAGCAGAGCGAATGTTGAACAACAGAGACACTGGTACACGTGTACTTAATTTAAATTTGAACATACACACCAAAGCTCATATGTGCAGGGCGGCTTTGGAAGGTATTGCATTTTCTTTTGTTTATGGTATTGAAATAATGAAAGCTGATGGTATGCAGCCAAGCGTTATAAGAGCTGGAAACGATAACCTTTTCAGGTCGAGTTTGTTTTCAAAAACCATTGCTACATTAATAGGACAAGAAATTGAAATCTATGACACTACGGGTGCAGTTGGGGCAGCAAGAGCCTGTGCAATTACAGAGAAGGGATACGATGAATTTTCGACCTTTATGAAAAATGATTTCATATTAGCATACAATCCTTTAAAGGATATTGAGGCTTATCAAAAAGCCTATCAAAACTGGAAAAAAGAACTAGAATTAATAATCAATTAAGCGAAGTACCATAGCTGTTTTAGGTGACAAAGAATATTTTAAAGGTATAGGAGAAATAAAATATGAGGGAAAAGATTCGGACAATCCCTTGGCATTTAAATTTTATAATCTTGAACAGAAGGTAGCTGGCAAAACCATGCGCGAGCATTTTAAGTTCGCCATGGCCTATTGGCATACCTTATGCGGAACCGGAGGAGACCCTTTTGGCCCAGGCACAAAAAACTTTCCATGGAGTGTGGACTCCAACCCTTTGAACGCAGCTAAAGAAAAGGCCGATGCCGCATTTGAGTTTAGTACTAAAATGGGTTTTGATTATTACTGTTTTCATGACTTTGATTTAATCGATGAAGCACTTACCTTCGCAGAATCGGAGAAAAGAATACAAAGTATTGTAGCTTATTTAAAACAAAAGCAAAATGCGTCAAGTGTAAAGCTGCTTTGGGGTACCTCTAACTGTTTCTCGAACCTCAGGTATATGAACGGCGCAGCGTCTAATCCTAATTTTGATGTAGTTGCGAGGGCAGGGGGGACAGGTTAAAATTGCTTTAGATGCCACTATGGAACTTGATGGTGAGAACTATGTTTTTTGGGTAGGAAGAGAAGGTTATATGTACTTGTTGAATACCAATATGAAGCTTGAACAAGATAATATTGGGCGTTTTTTAAATATGGCCAAAGACTATGCGAGGCAACAAGGTTTTAGAGGACTTTCTTTATAGAACCCAAACCCATAGAACCTACAAAGCATCAATACGATTTTGACGCGGCTACTTCAATAAATACTATCAGGGAATATGGACTTCAAGATGATTTTAAGTTGAATATTGAGGTAAACCATGCCACCTCGGCACAACACACCTTTCAACATGAATTACAAGTTGCGGCGAGTGCCGGAATGTTAGGAAGTATAGATGCCAATAAAGGCGATTATCAGAACGGTTGGGATACGGACCAGTTTCCGAACAATGTTTTGGAAACAACGGAAGCGATGTTGGTTTTCTTGAAATCTGGCGGTTTACAAGGCGGTGATGTAAATTTTGATGCCAAAACGCGGCGTAATTCAACAGATTTAGAAGATATCTTTTTAGCACATATCGGCGGGGCGGACACGTTTGCTAGGGCACTTTTAATAGCCGATAATATTATTCAGAACTCATCCTATGAATCGTTGCTAGAAAAGCGATATAGTTCTTTTAAAAGTGGAAAAGGTGTAGCGTTCGTCTCAGGAAAATTAGGCCTTATAGACTTATACGCTTACGCTAGCGAACATGAAGAGCCGAAAAAAATTATCGAAAAACAGGAATTGTTTGAGAATATATTGAATCATTTTGGCAAGCGAATAAATAAAAATGTACTTTGTGAAGGATGTGATTACTAAAAAATCATAAAGAATGAAATATGCACTGTTGCTTTTTAGTTTTCTCCTCTTACAATCTTGTGCAGGTCAAAGTCAATTGATAGATGCTGAAATTGAAACCGTAACTACGGAAAACCTACAATATTACCTGTACTATCCGGCAGAATATGAAGAAAACCCAAAAGAACAATTTGGACTATTGTTATTTCTGCATGGTGGAGGTGAGGCAGGTGGAGAACTTGATGAGCTTAAAAGAAATGGCCCTCCAAAATTATTGGTCGAAGGTAAAGAGTTTCCTTTTTTAGTATTGGCACCGCAAAACCCGTATAAACGCAAATGGTGGAATGTAAATGCCGTTAGCCAGCTCTTAGACTCTATCATAGCTACAAATAGGGTAGACCCTAAACGCATTTATTTATCAGGTTTAAGTCGCGGAGGTAGTGCCGCTTGGGATTTGGCAGTTCAATACCCTAAAAAGTGGGCAGCTTTAGCAGTAGTTTGTGGCATGGCACCAGTACCTTACGCACATTGGATCAATAAGAAATTGCCGATATGGGTTTTTCATGGAGATGTTGACAAAGTAATAGCTGTAGAAGAATCGGATGCTATGGTGAAAAAGCTTAAAGAGATGGGGTATGATGTTACCTATACCCGCTACCAAGATGTAGGTCATAATTCTTGGCAAAAGGCATACACTACAGATGAATTATACGAATGGATGGCAAAACAAAAACAAGACTAATGCGAACTATTGTTTTTATTATGCTAATTTTACTGGCGACAGCCTGTAAACCGAAAGCAGCGAATACAACTTCCTCTGCAAATTTAAAAGAGCTAAAAGTATCGGCTGCCGATTCTGGTATTCATATAGAAGAAGAATCTAAGAAGATTCAAGAACCTGTTCTAAAATCATTTGATGGGTTAGCGGATACTACTTTTATTCGTTTGGCGGACTTTAGCCATGATTTTGTATATGATATGCGCTATGCAACGGAAAACAACTTTTTAAAAGCCAAAGTATACGATTGTGCTGAATGTTATACACGAGTGCGGACTGCAAAAGCCTTATTAAAGGCGAATACTGAATTTCTAGACAAAGGAGTAAGGATTAAGTTTTTTGATTGTTATAGGCCCAATTCCGTGCAATATAAAATGTGGAAGATAGTGCCTAACCCACAGTATGTAGCGAACCCGGTAAAAGGCTCTATACATAACAAAGGTGGCGCAGTAGACATTACTCTAGTAGATTTAGAAGGAAATGAACTGGATATGGGTACTGATTTTGACTTTTTTGGAAAACGGGCTTACCATGATAATTTAGATTTGCCACCAGAGATTTTAGACAATAGAAAACTTCTTAAAGAAACCATGGAAAAATATGGTTTTTGGTCTATTCGTACCGAATGGTGGCACTACAATTTATCCGCTGGCAGTAATGCCAAGATTGCAAATTTTAAGTGGGAGTGTGAGTAACCGCTGTTAAATTGACCCGAACGGTTTTGTAAATGATTTCGTGCGTGTTTAAGCATTAAAGTTGGTAAATAGAAGAATAGTTGAAAAAATAAAGCTCAAAGAACCAAGTTATTGCATTTATGGACTTGCATAATAATGTCTCAGATTAAAGAAGAAAGACTTGTTTTTCGCAGCCCCAAAGGAATTGAAACAACGGACAGAGTTTAATTTACAGACCCATAATCGGTCAAAGCCCTTAGACTATGAATGAAAGGCATATATTGCTCTAAAAGTCAGGCTTTTAAGTTCATTTCTTATAACCAACCTATGTCTTTTGATATCGTGTTAGGCATAGGATTTAGTAATCTATTTTTGATGTTTATTCAATAGTTCAATTATATGTTTGTCTACATTCAATTCAATAGCTAGTGATAAGACCGTATTTCCAGAACTATTTATTTTATTCGGGTCAATACCATTTTCTATTAAAAATTCAATAATTTCTATAGAAATACTTTCTGATTCTATTGCTGAATGTAATAATGTACTTCCTAAATATTCGCTTTTAATTAAAGTTGGTCTTGATTTTAATATTTCAATTCCCACATTAGGATTATAATACATTAACTCAAATATATTTGGTGTACCCAATTCATTTTCTAAGATATTATTAACATCTGTCAAAATATTTATAGCGTCAAAAGAATGCTTTGGATTTGTAACTATAGCATAGGCAAGTAGACTTAGTTCTAGATTCTCTTCGGTAAATGTAAATTTCACATCAGTAGGACAGCCTTTATCAATTAACGACTTTAAAATAGTTGAAGTAAGATTTTTTTCTAAAAAAATCTTATGAAGTAAAGATTCTTGGATAATAGTATAACCTTTAGAGTTTTTCAATGTAAAATCTGGATTTGACTCTAATAAATAATCTAGATGTTTGAGCTTATACTTTTTTGATTTTTTATCAAAGACTTCATCTAAATCTGCCGCTAAAAATCCTATGTTTGCAATAAGACATTTATGCAATAAAGGAACCCCATCATTATTTTTAATGTTAACATCTGCACCTCCTTCAATTAACCTTTTTACTGTTTTATCTGATACAGTATTAATAGCTTGAAATATTGGAGTTTCTCCTTTGCTATTTTTTATATTGGGATTCGCACCTTTTTTTAATAAGTAATCTGTTACAGCAAAAGACCTATCAGGAAAGCTACCTATCATTGCAGCTGTGTGTAATGGGGTAGAATTGAAATCTCCTTCTATACCATCAATGTCCGCACCTGCTTCAATTAGAATTTCTAAAATTTCAACATTTTCTCCTTGATTCCAGCCAGAAAATTTTACCTTTTGCAAAATCCCGGCAGGTATGGAGCCTGTATAAATATTAATGTTTTTTTTTAGTTCATCTGCATTTCCAGCAACTGCAATTTCTGTCATATTGTTATCCATAGCTTTTGTCTTCGTTATTGAATTACCGGATTCGTTTTATTCTAAATGTTTTCTTATGTCTAACCCCACTATGTACGATAGCTGTGTAAGCAGTGTGCGGGTTATGGCGTTGGGGGCGAATTTTAAGGAAATATAGCAAAAACGTCCAACTATGTCATTAGAATCTGACATGCTTATAATCTGATGACTTTGTCGTTTTTGCACATAATTGTTTAAGATGATGTAGCCTTTATTCAAGACGGGTCATTAT
>CAYGUZ010000115.1:0-6465 GCA_964353215.1 uncultured Flavobacteriaceae bacterium | reverse complement strand
CTATATATCCAGTTTATAAAAGTGTATATATTGATTAGAATAAACTTTTGAAAGAGCGCAAAATCAATAGATCGTCACTTTCACTGCCAATAAGTTCATTCAAACCGATATAAAAAATTCTATTCTTTGAAACGAACTTTATTTTAGTGTTATTGTTGGATATGTGTATATGTAAATATACTTACTTATTAGACTAACCTATTTTTTCCCTATCGTCCTGGCTATAGATCAGCAAACAAACAAAACATTTAGCCTATTTCTCTCTTGTTTAAGTAAATATTTTAAGATATAAATGAGTCAATATATGAATATATTCAGCTACTCGATGACACAAAATGCTTAATGAGATCAAAAGAATTTCAAAGATTATAATTGAATTATATTTCTATGCATATAGTTGTATGTATATATATATATATAATTTATATATAGTCCTGATAAATATATAAAAGTGTTATTTAAAATAGAAAATAAAGTTATTGAGTGGCGACACGAGATCCATAAAAATCCAGAATTGGGAAATAGGGAATTTAAAACTGCCGAAAAAATAGCAAAGCATCTAAAATCGTTAGGCATTGAAGTGCAAACTGGCGTGGCACATACCGGTGTCGTGGGGCTTTTAAAAGGTAATATACCCGGCAAGACAGTAGCATTAAGAGCAGATATAGACGCACTACCGGTAACCGAGCGTAATGATCTACCATTTAAATCTACAGTCACTTCTGAGTTTTTAGGCGAAAAAGTCGGTGTCATGCATGCATGCGGACATGATACCCACACAGCTATTTTAATGGGTGTTGCAGAAGTCCTGTCAAAAAACAAAGACAAAATTAAAGGTACGGTAAAATTTATCTTTCAGCCGGCAGAAGAAGGCCCACCGCCAGGTGAAGAAGGTGGGGCATTGCTTATGGTAAAAGAAGGAGTTATGGAAGGCGTTGATGCTATTTTTGGACTGCACATAAACTCTCAGACTCCTGTTGGTATGATTCGTTATAAATCCGGGGGTACTATGGCCGCTGCACAGAGCTTCACGATTAAGGTTAAAGGAAAGCAAAGTCACGGTTCGCAGCCATGGTCTGGTGTAGACCCGATTCTAATTAGCGCTAAAATTATTGATGGATTGCAAACCATCATTAGCCGTGAAACCAAACTTACCGAAGAAGCGGCCGTAATTACCGTAGGTAAAATCAAAAGTGGTGTCCGTTTTAATATCATCCCTGAAAGTGCTGAAATGATCGGTACTATCAGAACGCTTGATTATGATATGAAAGACAAATTAAACAAGCGAATGGTAGAAATGGTCGAAACCATTGCAAAAGCTTATGGCGGAACCGCCACATGTGAGATAAAAGATGCTACGGACATTACCTATAACGACCCTGCCTTGGTTTCTCAAATGCTACCTACTTTACAGCGCGTTGCCGGTGGGGATAATGTTGTGATTCAAAAGGCAATTACGGGCGCTGAAGATTTCTCGTACTTTCAACGTGAAGCCCCGGGTTTTTTCTTCTTTTTAGGAGGAATGACCCCTGGGAATACAGCATCTTTTCCTCATCACACTCCAGATTTCTTGATTGATGATGCTGGAATGCAGCTAGGTGTTAAAGCCATGACGGAACTAACTTTAGACTATCTAGAAAACCAGTAGTCAATTGAATGGATAAAAAGAACAAAGGGCTCATCTACACCATTCTTGGGATGGTATTCACTTCACTAGGGATGTTACTTTTAACGATGGAAAAACCAGCTTGGATGTATCTAACGAGCTCTATTATTGGAGTGCTTTTGGCATTATTTGGGGTAATTAAAATAGTATTGGATAATAGGAACAAAACGTAATCGAATTTTAATTTATGGACGGAGTTTTAACTTTTTTAGGTAACGTTCCATGGTGGTTATGGATAGTTGCGGTGATTGTGCTCGTCGCCATCCGTGATATCTTTTTTCAAAAAGCCCATACTATTAGCCATAACTATCCAGTTGTAGGGCATTTGCGTTATTGGTTAGAAAGTATTGGCCCTGAAATGAGACAATATTTTGTTGCAAATAATAGAGAGGAGCTCCCTTTTAACCGTATTGAACGAAGTTGGATATATGCCTCGGCAAAACGCGAAAATAATTACGAAGGCTTCGGTACGGATAGGGATGTTTATGCGCATCAGCATATTTTTATAAAAAATGCGATGATTGGTTACAAAATCCCTGAGAATCATCCAAATATTGATAACCCCAACTTTTTGCCATGTGCAAAGATTATTGGTGCTTACAATAAAAGAAAAAAACCATATAGACCTGCATCTGTAATTAATGTTTCTGCAATGAGCTTTGGTTCTTTATCCGCTGCTGCGGTAGAAGCCATGAACAAAGGTGTTCTCAAGGCCGAAGCTTATCATAATACTGGTGAGGGCGGTCTTTCTCCCTATCATAAAAAGGGTGGTGATGTAGTCTTCCATTTTGGCACAGGTTATTTCGGGGTACGCTCAAAAGATGGAAATCTATCCTTGGACAAAATGAAGGTCTTGGTTGATGAAAATCCATGCATAAAGGCCATTGAAGTTAAGCTCTCACAAGGAGCAAAACCAGGTAAAGGCGGGGTGTTGCCCGGAGCCAAGATAACCAAAGAAATAGCTGAAATACGCGGGGTCGAGGTTGGTAAAGATGTATTGTCACCATCTACCCACAAAGCTTTTTCAACAATTGCAGAATTACATTCCCTAGTGGAAAAAATAGCCAATGAGACAGGACTTCCCGTTGGTATAAAGGTAGCGATAGGAAAATTGGACCAATGGATAGAACTAGCCGATTTAATGAAAAAAACCGGTAAAGGTCCTGATTTTATTACCGTCGATGGTGGTGAGGGAGGAACTGGAGCAGCACCACCAAGTTTTGCCGATCACGTCTCTTTACCATGGGTTTATGGCTTTGCAAGCCTCTATAAAATTTTTCAAGATAGAGGACTTACCGATAGAATCGTATTTATTGGCAGTGGTAAACTCGGCTTTCCGGCCAAAGCGGCCATGGCCTTTGCCATGGGGGTAGATTGCATCAATGTTGCAAGAGAAGCCATGCTAAGTATTGGCTGCATTCAAGCCCAGGTTTGCCATACCAATAAATGCCCCGCAGGTATTGCTACGCAAAGTAAATGGCGCCAGAGCGGAATAGATGTTACCCTAAAATCTGAGCGCTTGGCACAGTACTTCAAAACATTCAGAAAAGAATTTTTAGAAGTAACTCACGCTGCAGGTTATGAGCATCCTGCACAATTTACGATGACAGATATTCAAGTTAATGTTGATGATGATTATCTTAGCAGCGATTTAAAATCGGTTTATGGTTATGAAAAGACCAAGGTTGATTTTAAAAGTATGAAAGAACTCTATGAATGCACCTATCTAGGAGGAAAATCTAATTCTTAATTATGAAAAAACTAGTACCCTTAGTCTTACTTTTACTTGTAACAACAGCAATAAAAGCTCAAAAAAAGAAAGACTTGCTTGTTAAAATCACCGAGCTTGAACAAATTATTTTGACCCTAAACGATTCTGTATCGGTCGCAAAAAGACAAATTAATGTCAGTAATGCTAACGCTGAATTAGCCAATCGAGAAGCTGCGGAACTCAGAGATGCGAATGCAACCTTACTTCAAAATCTTACGAATTTCTCTAAAATTTCAAAACAAAATACAGAGACCGTCAATAGTGCATTGAGCAGTCTTAATGAAAAAGAACAACAACTAAGATTGATATCTGATTCTTTTGCCAAAAATGATTCAACGGCCATCGCCATATTATCACAGAGCAAACAAATTTTGGGGCCTAACGCAAAGGTTGGCGCCTCCAATGGAAGTATTCTTGTTTCCAATAATCTTTTATCATTATTTGAGAGTGATCAATCTATAGTTTTAAGTGAAGAGGGAAAAGCAACTATCGCAAGAATAGCAGCCCTAATCAGTGAAAACCCTGAAAGGGAGGTTACTATTGAAGCACTTAATATCACGGGAGATTTTGATGTGTCTTATGCGCAGGCCGTTGCAGTGGCCAATGAATTATGGAAAGTAAATGCCATTTCTGCGGAAAGACTTAAGATTGCTACTAAAGACGGAAATTTCAAAGAAGGTATAACCATTAAACTATCTCCTGATCTAAAAGCATTTTACAGTTTGGCCAAAGAAAAAATGTAAGACATCTAGATATACTTTTTAGAGATTTACTCCGTTTTAAATCCAAATAAATATCAATTCAAATGACCGGAGATCAAGTTTTTCAACTTTTTGCTTATCTATTACCCTCGTTGGTTACGGGCCTTATCGCCTTTTATTTTTTTAGACTACATACCCGTAATGAAGATGGTAGAAGACGTTTTTTACTGCATAAAGATTCCCAGAAAGATACACTTCCGGTCAGATTGCAAGCTTATGAGCGAATGGCCTTATTTTTAGAGCGAATTGCCGTTAATAGTTTGGTGGTAAGAGTTGCTCCAAAAAGTCAAAATAAAACCGACTATGAAAATTTACTCATAAAGAATGTTGAAGATGAATTTGACCATAATCTTTCTCAGCAAATCTACATGACGGATGAGTGCTGGAATATTATAAAAGCGGCTAAAAGTGCTACAATTCAAATAATTAGGTCGGCTGCCATGAGCGAATCGGACTCTGCAGATAAACTTCGTGAAGATATTTTAACGCAAATGTTAGAAAAACAATCTCCGTCAGCAACAGCTTTGGCTTTTGTAAAAAAGGAAATTGGCGATTTGTGGTAACTATTCCTGAACCTCAGGTTTTATAGGCATACTCTCCGCATTTTTGTTCTTAGCATATAGGTAGCCCCGTTTGCACCAGCGAGTCATTTTCTCTTTATTAAAAATTAAAGAATTTGTAGTCAAAATAGTTGGGGTATAATACAAGTTAATAATTGCTCCTTTTTGATTGGCCACGAGTTTACCCACCCTAATATTTTGATTTTCTATTCGATCTAAAACAAACCCGAGCATATTGGTAATAAGTTCAAAAGGGTTTCTTGAGGGCATTCTGTTATAGTAATTCACCTCGGTATGCAAAACAACAACATCAACCTCGGTGGCACCTCTTAAAATTGCCTCTTCGATCGGAACAAGGCTTCCTAAGCCCCCGTCTGCATATTCACAACCATTTTTGCGCACCAAACTCATAAATGGTGTGTAATTGGCAGAAATCCAAATCCAATCACAAAATTCATCATAGGTACAATCATTTATAGATTTATACTCTACCTGGTTTAGAGATAGATTGGAAACCGTTACAACAACATTTTTATTCGAAACTTTTAATTCATCAAATTCGGCAACAGTAATACTATTACGAATTAGCTGCCTTAAATTTTCACTTTCACCAAAGGTTTTCTTACCATTAATGAAGTTTTTAAGAATATTCCAGTGGTTCATGCCGATAATATCGGCACCATGTTTTTGTTTCACTACAAACGGGCAGTTATTGAAAATAGTTTTCTGATTTACATTGGAATAAATCTCTTTGATTTTATCAAGCTTGCCTAAGGCGAGATGCGAAATTAAAAGACTTCCGGTAGAAGTGCCAACAAAAATATCATAGTCATTTTTTGCCTCTTCAATAAGAAATTGGGCAACACCACCAGCAAAAGCACCTTTGCTGCCGCCTCCAGAAATTACAAGTGCTTTCATTGCTTTAACAATTTTTTCAGTGTGCTTTGTTCCTCCGTAGATAAAGAATTTGATATACTCAAAAGTCGTTCTTTTAGTTCAATATTTTCACTTAATTCTTTAAGTAAATTTCTTGAAGACTTCTTAAATTGCCAAACATGATGGTCAGAAGCTTTTATCAGGTTAACAAGTGTTTCGTCACTCATCGCCTGAATTTGACTAAGGTATTGAAAGGCCAACTGCCTTACTTCAAAGTGATTATCTGTAGAAGTATATCCATTCAGCTCATTATAATAAGCTTGCTGTTGCCCCAGATTATACCCAGGAGTTAACAATGCCAGCGTTAGCCACAACAACCGTACATTCTTATTTGGCAGCCCAACAATATTTTGTGTTTTTGAAAGATAAACCGTTCTTTTTTCAGGGAAATTCGCCCAAAGTTTTAGGAGTGCATTTTCTATGGTCATATAACTTTCGTCTTCTAATAGCGTCTCGAACAGGTCTGCCATTTCGGTTCTTGATTGTTTCACCCCGGAGATACCGTATAAAGAGCTAGCTAATGCCTGCCTTATTTCAATATAATCGCTTAAAAAAGCACTTTTAATGATAGCGTTTGGTAAAACGCGATGATATTGTCGTATAAAATGAGCTTTAAAATTAGTGGACTCTGTTCTGTTCCAATAGTCGTCATAATCCAAATCATCACTTTAAATACGTACAAAATCGAATTCCAACTCAAAAACCAAAGCAAAACTTACAGATTCCCTAATAAGCTTTACTTTCACCACTTCACACAGAAATACTTCATTT
>CAYGUZ010000114.1:0-6521 GCA_964353215.1 uncultured Flavobacteriaceae bacterium | reverse complement strand
CGTCCGCAGCTCAGATGACCTACTGGCGCAAATTTTACTAGATTGGGGCTTGCCTTTATCCTTACCTATCGAGCAAGTGACCATCGAGAACAAGCATTTATTTAAAGTAGCGGGCAACTCACTGTATGCGTGTTTTGATACGGGTATAGATGAAGGATTTGCGAAAGCGGTAGCCAAAGAAAAACCCTTACGCATTGTTTTTAAAGACAGTGGTTTTAAAAATGATACAGCTAAAGAAAACGTAAAGCAACTGCTAAAACAAATAAGTCCGGACACTGAAATGAGAGTACTATAAATGGCCTTACCCATAAATATTACAGACCTTGTACATGGTAAAACCATAGAATGGGAGCGTCTAGAATTTAAGCGCAATTGGAACCCTGAAGAAATTGTGCATACCATGTGTGCGTTTGGAAACGATCTTCATAATTGGGGTGGCGGTTACATTGTAGTAGGTATAGCAGAACATGAAGGGCAGCCCGTATTACCACCATCTGGATTGCAACAAAATAGATTGGACTTTATACAAGGAGAGATTGTTAAGTTAGGAAACCAAATGCAGCCTAACTATTTTCCTATTAGCCAACCGTACCTATTGGATGGCCAGCATATTATGGTATTGTGGTGCCCGGCAGGAGATAACAGGCCTTATACTGCTCCATCTACCCAAGGAGCAAAGGCGCAGCGCCATAGCTACGTTCGGGTGGGATCAAGAAGTGTAGTTGCGCGCGGTGTCTTACTGACCCAATTACAAGAATTAACGGCGCGTATTCCTTTTGATGATCGTATAAACATCCAAGCCACCATTGATCATTTTGATCTTGGTACCATACAGGCTTTTTTACAAGAGATCAAAAGTGGTCTTTATACAGAAAGCACTAAAATGTCTTTGTCAGAGATTGCACGTACCATGTTAATCGCTAAAGGCCCTGAAGAAGATTTACGACCGGTAAATGTCGGTTTGTTGTTTTTCTCAAAAGAGCCTGAAGCTTTTTTCCCGAGAACCCAAATAGAATTGGTATGGCATAAAGACAATTCAGGTAAAGCATTTAAAGAATACACTTTTAATGGTCCACTACATGAACAATTACGAAATACCTTATCTTTTATTCATACAAATATTATAAGTGAACAAGTAGTTAAGCATAAAAACAAAGCCGAAGCCGAAAGATTCTACAATTACCCGTTCACGGCTATTGAGGAAGCATTATCCAACGCTGTCTATCATAAAAGTTATGAGGTAGGTAGTCCAATTGAAATTCAGGTATGGCCAAATAAAATAGAGATTCTTAGTTTTCCTGGACCGGTACCACCGGTAACGGCTCATATATTGAGTACGCAAAAACGTATAGTTGCAAGAGAATATAGAAATAGGCGTATAGGAGATTTTCTTAAAGAACTTAGACTTACTGAAGGTAGGGGAACAGGTCTTCCTTCTATTTATGCTGCAATGGAAGATAATGGTAATCCTGCTCCTGTTTTTGAAACAGATGATCAAAGTACCTATTTTCTAGTAACACTTTCTGCTAGAGGTAATGGTGGAGCTGGTGATCAAGCTAGTGACCAAGTTAAAGCCTTTAATATCAATACAATAGATGATATTGTAGCTTTTAGTAATGAAGTTAGTGACCAAGTTAGTGACCAAGCTAGTGCTCAAGTTAAAGAAGTGCTTGATAGAGAACTTCATAGTAAAGTTGAACCGCTACTAATTGCTGTTCTAAATTGGAATAAGCGTAGTGAGATAATGAAGGAATTGGGCATTAGTAATCATAGTACAAATAGAGAGAAGTATCTGGATCCATTACTAGATTTAGCATGGGTTCATATGGAATATCCTGAAACACCAACAAGTCCAAAGCAGCGTTACAAAATAACTGATGCGGGAAAACGAATTTTAGACCTTATTACAGTATAATGAAATTACAATTTAAAGAGCAGCAGTTTCAGGTAAACGCAGTAAAGGCAGTGGTAGATTGTTTTGAAGGACAAACGTTGAAAACCAACACATTTACTTTAGAAAAAAGTAAAGAATTGTTGCGCAAGGCAAAACAAGCAAGTACCAATGAAATGACTTTGGAGCTAGAGTCTGATTTAGAGGAAGCTATAGGATATCGCAATAGCAAGATTCAAATTACAGAGTCACAAATGCTTAAAAATATCAATGCCGTACAACAGCGCAATGAGCTGTTAGAAAGTGAGCAGATAGAGCGTCCTAAAAACGTAAGTTTAGGATACAACCTCACTATTGAGATGGAAACCGGTACAGGAAAAACCTATACGTATATACGCTCTATGTACGAGCTTAATGCAAAGTATGGTTGGAGTAAATTTATTGTTATTGTGCCCAGTATTGCCATACGTGAAGGAGTCTATAAATCTTTTGAAGTAACCCAAGAACACTTTCAACAAAAATTCGGACATAAAATAAAACCTTTTATTTATAATTCTGGACGTCCTCAAGACATAGAAACCTTTGCCTCAGACAATCGCATAAGTGTAATGATTATTAATACCCAAGCATTTAATGCACGTGGTAAAGATGCGAGACGTATCTATCAAGAACTAGACGATTTTGGGACCAGAAAACCAATTGAGATTATAGCACAAACGAATCCTATTCTAATTATAGACGAACCGCAGTCTGTAGATGGTGTACGTACGTTAGAGAGTATGCAGGATTTTAATCCGCTCTTCACCTTGCGCTATTCTGCTACGCATAAGGTAGAGTATAATAAAATCTTTCGATTAGACGCTTTAGATGCCTACCAAAAAAAGCTAGTAAAAAGGATTCAGGTAAAAGGAATCAATTTAAAAGGCTCTACAGGAACTACTGGATACATCTATGTTGAGCAAATTTCACTCAGTAATTCTAAGCCACCTATGGCGCTAATAGAATATGAACAACGTAGTGGTACTGCTGTAAAGAGAGTACGAAAAAAATTAGAGAAAGGAGCAAATTTATATGAACTGTCTGGCGATATGCCACAGTATAAAAACTGTGTGATTCAAGAAATTGATGGTTATTTTAATAAGATTGTTGTAAACGAGGAAGATATTTATGCAGGAGACGCCGTAGGCGATCTGGATGAGAAGGATTTTAGACGTATTCAGATAAGAGAAACCATTTACTCGCACTTGCAAAAGGAGAAAGTGCTTTTTGGGAGCGATATTAAAGTATTGTCCTTATTCTTTATTGATTCTGTAGATAAATACCGAGTGTATGGTGATGAAGGAGAGAAACTGTTGGGAGAATATGCTCAAATCTTTGAAGAAGAATATAACAATGCTCGCAACGAGTTTTTAGACCTTTTTAATCAAGAGTATAACGATTATTTAAAAGATACCGAGCTTAGTGCAGTACATAAAGGCTATATGCCAGGAACCTTTGGTGCGTATTTAAATAGGGATAATCCAGAAGATGTGCACGATGGCTATTTCTCTATTGATAAGAAGAAAAAATTAGTAGACCCTTCAGTTAAACGAGGAACAGAAGACTCAGATGATATTTCGGCCTATGACCTTATAATGAAGGATAAAGAACGTCTGCTTAGTTTTGAAGAACCTACACGTTTTCTATTCTCACACTCTGCATTAAAGGAAGGTTGGGACAACCCAAATGTTTTTCAAATCTGTGCCTTAAAACATAGCGATGCAACGATAAGACGCCGTCAAGAAGTTGGACGTGGTATGCGTTTATGTGTCAATAAAAATGGCATACGTCAAGATTTTGATACCGTAGGGGAACAAGTACACGACATCAATAAATTAACTGTAATCGCTTCTGAGAGTTATGAAGCTTTTGCGAAAGGGCTACAGTCAGAAATTGCAGCTACCTTAACAGGAAGGCCACAGAAAGCCGAGGTAGAATACTTTATTGGTAAACTAGTGAAAAATGAAAAAGGCGAAGAACATAGAATAGATGATTTAGAAGCAAAACAACTCAATAAGTTTCTATATAAAAATGACATTCTTGATGAAGATGATAAAATTACTAAAGAAGGAAGAGAGCTTATTGAACAGGGTAAAGTGCCTTTGCCTGAGACGTTAGAAAGCTTTCGCGAAAGTGTAACACAGCTATTAAAAGCAGTCTACACCGGTGAAGCATTAAAACCGGAAAACGACAGAGAAACTATTGTTGTGAGAACCAATAATAACTTCAAGAAAAAAGAATTTCAGGAATTATGGAATAAAATAAATCTTAAAACCATTTATGAAGTTCGTTTTAATACTGAGAAGTTAATTACAGATAGTACCATTAAAATCAATGCAGATTTACATATAGCTGATAGAATCTATCAGGTAAAGACTGGTGAGTTAGAAGATGGTTCTATGTCTGATATGAAAGAAGGCACGCTATTTAAAGAGGTTAATAGTGAGAACAACCGCATTAAAACTAATATTTACACAGATACGGTATACGACATTGTAGGTGAAATGGGAAATGCTACAAACCTGACTAGAAAAACAATTGTAGCGATCCTAAAATCTATAAAACAGGAGAAGTTTGTTCTTGTTAGAAAGAACCCAGAAGAATTTATTGCCAAATGTGGAAAGCTCATAAACGAGGTTAAGGCAAGTATGATTATAAATAATATAGTCTATCACAAAACGGAAGAGCGACACGATGCTAAAACAGTATTTACTAACGATAAATACAGTATTCGCCAATCAGATCCATTAACAAAGCATATCTATGATTATCTCACTACAGATTCTGGAGTAGAAACAAGATTTGCAGCTGCATTAGAAAACAGTACCGAAGTGACTGTGTATGCAAAATTACCTAAGAGTTTTTATATCACTACCCCTGTGGCAAATTACAGTCCTGACTGGGCAATAGTATTTGATAAGGAAAAAGTACGTGAAATTTATTTTGTAGCAGAAACGAAGGGTTCAGACTCTGACCAGGATTTACGTGAGATTGAAAAACTTAAAATACATTGTGCTACCGTCCACTTTGATGAGATAAGTGATAAAGAAGTCACTTTTAGTAAAGTGAGTAGTTATGAAAAATTATTGGAAATTATTGAATTGAGGTAAGTAGATGACAAATGAAGTAACTATATATTTTGATAGTCCAAAAGACTTCATCCCAGAGAATATTAAACCTTTGAATGGGATTGCTGGGCTGTACTTCATCTTTAGTAAGTCTATAGACATTAATTATCCATTTGATGTGTCGAAATTACTCTACATAGGTATGAGTGAGAAGAAGACAAATAGTATTGGTAGCAGGCTCATCGGCCATTATGACGGTAAATCTAAAAATGTAGGGCTTACAAGTTATAGAGCAGTTGAACCGCTCTTTTTTACATACATCAATTTTGAAATGCTGCGTAGTATTTGGGATTTCAGAATTGAAGATTTAGAGAGTTATTTTTTGCTTGATTTTGTAAAAAAGTATGGAGTCTATCCTATATGTAACAATAAAACGGGACACGAAATATTAAAAAATGAATTGATTACCAGTTTTAAAATAGACTGGGAATATTTTAAATAAAAGCCTATGAGTAATAAGGTCAAGTCAGGTCAAGAAATACTCGATGATTTCTTCGGAAACATTGAATCTATAGAAGGTGTTGATCCTAGCATTTCAAAACTGATATCAGATCTGTATAGTGAGGGAGCACTCACTGAAGCTAGGATAAAGAATGAATTAGAGCAATTACGAATACAAGAAAAAAGCAAAGATGAAGCTTAAACAAATCGACATAAAAGGGATTCGAGGTGTTAAGCATTCTATTTCTCTTGAATTAAATGGGAAATCCATTGTACTCTACGGAGACAATGGTATGGGAAAAAGTAGCATATCTGATGCTATTGAATGGTTTTACACGAGTAAGGTTGAGCATTTAAAAGGAAATGAAATTGACTTGAAAGAAGCACTTAGAAATGTTACCGTTGATGACGACTTTGTATCTGAAGTAGGACTTATTTTTAAAGGCAAAACAGATTTTAACACTGCAAAAACCTTATTCAACAAGAGAGGTTCATTAGACCAAGATTTTACAGTAAAAACAGATGCAATAAGAGACTATCTGGTTCAATCTAAGGAAGAGAATTTATTACTACGTTACAAAAGTTTAAATGATTTTGTAGATATAACAAAAGGTGACAAATTAAAATATCTTTCTGATATCATTGGTTTTTCTGAGGTGACTAAGAAGAAAGAAGTGCTAAGAAAAGCTTATGCTTCAATTAATATTGAAATAAAAAGGCAAAATTTTGAAGGTTTGATTGGTTCAGAGAAAAAAACTCTAATCGATAAAATCGAAGCAGTTGTAAGCAAGGAAGAAGACTTATTTAGAGTTATAAAGACTAAGATAGCTCCATTAAAATTAAAGATGGAAGTCGATAGTATGGACGATATCGATGCGCTATTAAAACATCTAAAAACTGCAACAAATGAGAAGCTAATTAAAGAAAGTACTTTTTTAGAAAAAATACAGACTGCAATCTCTGGATTGCAAGCAGAAGTTGTTACTATCAATAGCAATTATGATACTTACTATTCAGAATTT
>CAYGUZ010000113.1:0-6628 GCA_964353215.1 uncultured Flavobacteriaceae bacterium | reverse complement strand
GCCACCTTCTTTTTACGAACTGTAACGATTTTCTGTTCCAATTCGTTAGCTACTTGCTTTTTCTGGGCTTTTTTAGCTTTTGCCTCTTTGGCAGTGGTCTTTTTACGTTTGCTATTTTCGGTTTCTACAATACGCAACAACTCTGACACCAATGGGCGTTTTTTATTGTCTAAAAAGAATTTTTCGGCAGCGTCGTTTAATTTATTCCCTAAATAAATCATACGCTGGTTGTGGTCGTATTGCTCTTGGTAGTTTTCAAGTTTCGATTTGATCTTTGCGTTTAGGGCTTCCAGTTTTTTTGCTTCTTCACGGGCCTTACTTTCTTCATCTTGAAGTCTGGAGCCAGTTTTGGCCATTTTCGACCGCTCTTTCTGCAGTTTGGCTATAGTCGCATCAAACCGCACCTTGCCACGTTCTATCTTCTTCTTGGCCCTGTTGATGAGCGAGTAGGGAATACCGTTCTTTTGCGCTACCTCAAAAGTAAAAGAGCTACCTGCTTCGCCCATGACCAATTTAAAAGTAGGCTCTAGGGTTCTATTATCAAAAAGCATGTTGGCGTTGGTGGCATGCGGTAATTCGTTCGCCAGTAATTTTAGATTCGAGTAGTGGGTCGTAATCACCCCATAAGCTTCGCGTTCATAAAAAACCTCTAAACAGGCTTCGGCCAAAGCACCGCCCAGTTCAGGGTCGGAACCGGTACCGAATTCATCGATCAAGAACAAAGTTTTGTTATTGCAACGTTTTAAAAACTGGTTCATGTTCTTTAAACGGTAACTGTACGTACTTAAATGATTTTCAATGGATTGGTTGTCGCCAATATCTGTTAGTATCTTTTCAAAAAGAAAGACAGCACTACGCTCATGCACGGGAATCAACAAACCGCTCTGCAGCATTAATTGTAAGAGTCCAATGGTCTTTAAAGTGATACTTTTACCTCCAGCATTCGGCCCGGAGATGACAATAATTCGTTTTTCTTGATGCAGTTCTATGGTCTGGGGCCAAGTTTTGTCTTTTTTCTGCTTATTGCTTAAATAGAGTAACGGATGATAGGCATCTCGCAAGAACAAACGTTTTTCGGTATTGATTTCGGGGAGAATGGCATTCATTTCCGAAGCATACTTTGCTTTTGAGGCCGTAATATCTATATGCGTTAGAAAGTGTTGGTAGTTTTCTAGGGTTTCGGAATAGGGGCGAATGTAATTGGTAAGACCGTTCAGTATTTTTTGAATCTCCTCTTTCTCCTCAAACTCGAGATTGCTAAGTTCTGTGCTGTATTGCAACGTAGCTTCCGGCACAATGTAAACAATGCTTCCCGTTTTAGAATTGCCCATTACCGTACCACGTACTTTCTTGCGATGCATGGCCTTTATCGCCAATACACGTCTGTTTTCCACTACGGATTCCCGTATGTCATCTAAAAATTCCGAGGCCTGATAGCGGGTAAGGGCAGCCCCAAAACTTTGGTTGATCTTTCCCTTAACGGAGTTGATTTGGTATCGGATATTTTTAAGCTCTACCGAAGCATTGTCACGTATCTCACCAAACTTGTCGATGATAGCGTCTATTTCTTCAACAATCCCTTTATTTTCTTCTATCGTTTCTGAAAAGGCCCATAAAAGCGGATAGTATTCCTTAAACTTTTTGAAGAATTTTTTATGGATGACTATGGTAGCGCAAAGGTTTCCTATTCTTCGGAAGCTGGAAATCTCTAAAGTTGTATTTTCAATCCCTAACAATTTTAGTTCGCTTGTAATAGCGTCAAAACCATGATTGGGAATGCGATTGTCGTTGTCAAAAGAGGCCAGATACTCTGAGGTTTGCCCCAATACCGTTTTTAAATAAGCTTCATCCGATAAAGGCTGTAGTTCTAAAGCGGCAGCTTTGCCCAATTCGGTATTGCAACGGGCTACTAGCTGCTGCAGTACGGTGGGGAATTCTAAGTCTTGAAGGGTCTTTTGATGTATCTGCTGCATGTTCTTTTTATAGCAGGGCAAAGATAAGTATTACCAAAGGGAAGTGAAAAATGGGGTTTCGTTATCTGCCTAGCTAAGTGTCGTTTTAATTCTATTTAGCGGTTGCTAACGAAGTTCGATGGATTTGCTATAAAAATCAACACATATTTAAGACCGTTTTTATAAACTTATACAACCGTCAGTTCGAGTTTTTTCCGCAGGAAAAAGTATCGAGAACAAGGTCTCTAAACTATGAATTCTGATTCTCGATACAATTTTTCAAGGTTTTCTCTTGAAAAACCACTCGAATTGACGAATTTTCATCAAAATGCACAACAGGTTAAACAAGAAATAGCATCAAGCCTTTTAATCCGGTGCATTTAGCACATCTTTTAGTTCGTTTACATCCCCATCGATATCATTTGGAATTTCTAAACCTAAAATTTTAGACATCAAGGGATAAATATGAATATTCTTTACCGCATTGGCCGTGTAGCCATTCTTAAAGGCAGGGCCGTTGGCATAAAAAATACCGTGCATTTCCTTTAGATTAGGGTCATAGCCATGAACTCCAAAAGTTTTATTGTCACCTTTTAATAGCATTTCTATTCGTTTTTGAGAGGTGAAATAGTACCCAGTATCTGGTAACACTTGTAGTTTCCCCCAGTCTTTGTTTTGTGGTGTATTTTCAAAACCTGGGGTATCCTCGGTTTTATAGACCTTAAAGTTTTGCTCCTTCGTTTTTAGATAGCTGTAAATAGAATCGATTTGACTATCGTCATTTGGGTGAATATTAACGATAGCCCCATTATTTAGGGTTTTGTATAGTGAGGGGTGTTCAACAGCTTGAATGGGTAAATAATTATTCACAGGTATGTCTTTCATGCCGTGGTCGGAAACGATGATGATATTTACCGGTAAGCCAGTTTCTTTTACCCCTTTGAACAAGTCTCCCAAATGTTTGTCCAAAGCATAGAGGGTTTCCTTTATTTTTCCATCGTTTGAAGGCCCATAATCGTGCCCGGTATTGTCCATATCAGAAAAATACATGGTGATGAGATGTGGTCTTTTCTTTTTGGGCATTTCCAGCCAATCCAAAGCCTGATTTACCCGAACATCGCTCTGTATTTTATTGTCAAAAGTGTAATAGTAGGAGGGATGCATCCCTTGAATATCGGCCTCGGTACCTACAAAGAAAAAACTGGCCGAAACCATGTTTTCTTTTTCTGCCGCTACCCAAATAGGGGTTCCGCCATAAAAGTCTCCATCTTCAACGGTTTTGCGGTTTCCTAATCGGTACAATTTGTTCTTTTTATAATTATAGAACGAATTGCCGATGATACCATGCTTATCGGGATACATGCCAGTGGCAATCGTATAATGATTTGGGAATGTTTTGGATGGAAAAGAGGGAATTAATGATTCCGCTTGGACTCCGTTTTTAATAAATTCAACCAGGTTTGGGGGTTGAAAACGTTCCACATAATCCCAACGGAAGCCATCCAGCGAAATTAAAATGAGATAGGGTTTTTTCTGAGCGGCCTTGGAGTTGGTAATCGGAGTGCCCTTTACAATACTATTGCTCGATTTACATGACAAAAACAGCACAAATACTATGCATATGATGCCGAATAAATACGTTTTTTTTCTCATGATCGATGGTTTAGCCGTTGCAAATCTCGGTTTTTAGAGCATGAATGTACAGATAGAGCCATGTATTCTTTCAGTATAGTTTTTAACAGTTCAGAACTTCATCGACCAAAACGGCAACATTGAAGCGAACCACATCGGTAGTTGGCAGCCCTGTAAGCTTAACCGTTTCTTTGATACTGTTTAAAGCTTCTTCTTCCGATAAACCTGTAGTATTGAGCGCAACACCAATAGTCTTTGCTTTGGTTTGCGAACCGCAAACCTCGGCTACCGCTTCATTTAACGCAATGAATTCAGCTAAGGGAGGAATGGGGATGTGGGAAACAGGTTCCCGTAGATGGGAATAGGCCGCTTTGTGACATAAAATCATATGCGTAGGCTGCGCTCCACGCATCAAGGGCAAGGTAGCGGTACTACCGGGATGTGCCAATGAACCCTGACCCTCGATGATTACAATTTTTTTATCGGTATGCTCCAAAATAGCTTCCTGTACGGCACCTGCCGCTTGGTCGACTTTAATGGCATCCAAAGGTATTCCGCTACTCATAAGGGTGATACCAATTTGACCCGTGGGTACAAAGCCTACTTTCACCCCTTTTTTTTTCAGTTCGGCGTACAGTTCGAGGCCCGTGGTCATTTTACCGGCGGCCATATCGGTGCCAATCATTAAGATGCGCTTGTTGTTTAGCTGCGCGGCCTTACCCGTTGCAATAGGGTAGCTGGCCTTAGGTTTGCGCACATCCCAAATTTTTTGTTCAGTTTTGTTAAGTAGCAAATGACCAAATCTGGCATTCAAATCATCATGCAATCCATTGATGAGGGAAAGTCCTTTTTGTAAAGCTTCGCAGACAGGTGCTTCCCACGAAGTCGGAAACTTGCCCCCAGAAGGTGCGATACCTAAAACTAGGATTTCACTTCCTTTTTGAACAGCTTCATCGATTGTAGCAACTACAGGAATCGTATAAGGCAAGCCAACAGCTTCTTTTACCGTTTTTCCGGCGAATTTTGAATCGATGACACATACAATAGGGTGTTTTGAAAAACGCATTAGTCCAAAACCCATTTTTCCGGAGTCAGAATCCAGCGCCCCTTCCATAAATAAGGCTATTCTTTGGCTAGTAACGAACATAGTTTATACGGATTTGAATTTAGCCCCATGCCCAGGAATAGCCAAGGGCATGGTGATTTCATTGATAAGCGGCGCACCCTCACACGGATCTGGATTTAAATTCAGATGAGAATCTAAATCAATATGGTCTAAGGCACCTGAAACTGCTGCTCCTGCGGCAATGGAAATGGAACTTTCGCCCATACAACCAATCATAGTTTGCAGACCGAAAGCCTTGGCCGTTGCAATAATTCGTAATGCCCCTGTGATGCCACCACACTTCATTAATTTCATATTCACCCCGTCTACAGCGTGCGCCCATTTCGGGATGTCGCTCGCAAACCGGCACGATTCATCGACAAAAATGGGTAAAGGGCGGTCTTTATACAATTCTGGTAAATCATGCTCTTGACCTTCTTTTAAAGGTTGTTCTACGTATTTACAGTTACGCTCAGATAACCATTGCATCATATGTTTTGCGTCGTCTAAAGCCCATCCGCCGTTGGCGTCTACTCTAATCGTTATGGCATGTTCTTGATGGTAGTTCAATACCTCGGTATACATGGCCTTATCGGCCTCGATACCATCATTGCTCCCCAATTTCACTTTTAAAGTTTTGATTCCTTGATTTTTTAAGATAAGCGGTAAACGTTCTTTAGCCTCTGTCGGACTCATAATGCCCAAAGTAATTGAAGTGGCATGTTTTGGTTTTGAAAAACCAAGAAGTTCGTATAAAGGGAGTTTCGCCTTTTTCGCTTTTAAATCCCAAAGGGCGATATCGAGCGCTGCGAGTGCGCAAGGAGCTATTTTTGATGCTATCGCTGCATCATAGGTGTCATGAATTGAACTTAAATCAGTGTAATCTTTCAAAAAACGCTCCAACTGCCGTTGTGCTTCTTCAGGACTGGAGGCTCCTTCGGACGTCCCAGGCGAAGTTTCTCCCCAACCGGTATGTTCGCCATCACTTACGGAGACATAGAGGTTAGACTGCCCATCACGAACGCCTCGGCTTATTCGTAAGGGATATAATTTTTTAAGATAGAGTGTTTTAAAGGCTACTTTCATAAGTAATGCATTGGTATCTAGTTCTAAAGTATTAGAATTTATCCATGTTTTCAAAAACAAATTACAGCAAGCTGTAAATTTGTAAAAATCCGATTAGATGAATGTGTCCATTGCCCCAAGTTGGAAGCCTTTTTTGGAGGCAGAATTCGAAAAGCCCTATTTTCATGAACTTGCGGCCTTTGTAAAAGGGGAATATCAAAATTATACCTGCTATCCTAAAGGTTCTGAGATTTTTGCTGCTTTCGACCATTGTCCGTTTCACGAAACCAAAGTGGTCATTATTGGGCAGGACCCTTACCATGGCCCGAATCAAGCCAATGGCTTATGTTTTTCAGTTCGAGATGGCGTTCCGCATCCGCCATCCTTAAGTAATATTTTTAAGGAAATTAAAGTTGATACCGGTAAAGAGTATCCAAAAAGCGGGAATTTAGAGCGATGGGCAGAACAAGGAGTATTGCTTTTAAACGCGACCTTAACCGTTCGAGCCCATCAAGCAGGAAGTCACCAGAAAAAAGGCTGGGAGCAATTTACAGATGACGTAATCAAAACACTTTCGAAAGAACAAAAAGGGCTGATTTTTATGCTTTGGGGCGGATTTGCCAAGAAGAAAGCAAGTCTAGTCGATACAGCGAAGCACCACATTCTGACATCTGGCCATCCTTCACCATTGAGTGCCAATCGGGGTTTTTGGTTTGGAAATCAACATTTTAGTAAAGCCAATACTTTGCTCAGAAAAATGGATAAGGAAGAAATTAATTGGTAAAACCTTCAAATTCTTACAATGTTTAAAATATCTTAATGGATTAAACGTTATTTTCTTAAATAAAGCGACTAAAATTCTTACAATATGAAT
>CAYGUZ010000112.1:0-6646 GCA_964353215.1 uncultured Flavobacteriaceae bacterium | reverse complement strand
AATCAGAACCGACCGCAATAGGAGAATTGAATAAAGCAAGCGGGTTTTTACAAGTTGCGGTCAATGACATTACTATCCAAAAAACCGAAAGTGATCTTTTTGATATCGAATTTTTAAATGCAGAAATTGAAGGAAATATTGGTAAGTGTTATGTCGGCCTGAAACAGTACAAAGAGGCTTTACCCCATTTAGAATCAAGTTTAAAGATTTTCGAAGAATTCAGTAATGGTAAATATGCAAATCAATTGGTTGATAATACCTTAAGTTTTGCTAATGCCCATCTGCAACTTGGCAATTACAAAACGGCAAAAAGATACCTTGATAAAATTTATCAGGTCGATGATATTCAACAGCAATTAAATCTGAATTATTTGTTGGCAAGTTATTATGATAAAACGGAAGACTATAAAACGGCCAACACTTTTTATAAGCAAAATCAACGAATTTCAGATTCTTTAAAAGCCAATGAACAGTCAATTTTAAAGCAGCAATTAGTTGCTATTGTGGGTACTTCTGACCTAGAGAATTCTCGTAGATTGGTAAACGAACAAAAGGCGTCCAACGAGAAGTTCAGAAGTGAATTACAACAACAAAGCGAACGTACAAATCTTGTGATTATCTCTTTAATTTTTACATTACTCGGCTTTGCAGGTTTAGTTTATGCTTATTTAAAGAGTATTAAAAACCAGCGACTAATAGCTCAGCAAAAGCATATTATTGAAGATTCACTGAAAGAAAAAGATTCTTTGCTTAAAGAGATTCACCATAGGGTTAAGAACAACTTGCAAATGGTTTCTAGTCTGCTTAGCCTACAAACAAAAAACACAAGAAGTAAAGCTGCGATCGAAGCACTTGAAGAAGGCAAGAGTAGGGTGAAAGCTATGGCCCTGATCCATCAAAAATTATATCAGAACGAAGACCTTTCGGTTATTGAAATGCAAGGATACATTGAAAGTCTTATTAATAGTGTGCAATCGGTATACAAGAAGGGCGGCCATAATATTAGTATTACTATCGATGCCGAGGGTACTGAGTTGGATATTGATAGAGCCATCCCTTTTGGATTAATTTTAAACGAATTGGTTTCTAACTCCTTTAAATATGCGTTTCCTGAAAGTGATGAAAATGGTAAAATTTATATCCACTTGAGAAAGAACGGTGATCAGGGATATTTTGAATATACAGATAATGGGGTAGGCTTACCAGAGGATACGGATGAACGGGCAAATTCTTCAATGGGTATTCGTTTAATGAATCGTTTGGTGAATCAATTACAGTCAAAATTGAATGTTGATAAAACCGGCGAAGGTGTACGGTTTTGGTTCAACTTTAAATAATTTATTTGACTTCGCTTTTTAAAACTAGCTTGTGAAGCAGTTTTGGAAAAAAACGTTTTACATAAACCCCTTTAGTTTCTTTTCCACCTATATAGGCTTCGTAACTTTTTTTCTCGATAGCTCTAATCATTTTGCGACTTAATTCGGTAGTAGATATTCCGTTTGCAGTGGCCTCGTCATTTTCACCTTGAGCAGAACCATCACCGGTAAGCGCACTTTTTGCAATATTGGTATTTACGAAACCTGGGCATATAATGGTTACATCGATATTATCTTTTTCATGTTCCATACGCAAAGCGTCAAAGAAGCCGTGTAAAGCATGTTTGGCTCCACAATAACCGGAACGATAGGGTGAAGAAAATTTACCCATTAAGCTGCTTACGGTGATAAAGTGACCTGATTTTTGGGCTACAAAGTAGGGCAAGATGGCTTTTGTCAATGCAACCGTACCTAAATAATCGACATCTATCATTTTTTGATACACACTAAAATCGGTTTCTGCGATTAAAGACCTTTGACTAATGCCGGCGTTATTGATTAGAATATCGATCTGTCCAACGAGTTCTATGGCTTTATTTACTTTATTTTCCATAATAGAAAATTCAGTGACATCTAATGGAAGTACAAAGACATTACTTTTATTAACACAAGAATTTCTCACTTCTTCCAGTGCCTCTTTTCGCCTAGCGGACAAGATGAGCCTACAATTTTTAGAAGCTAGTTGATATGCTAGTTCCTCTCCAATACCTGAAGATGCTCCGGTAATCCAAACTGTTTTTCCATCAATTCTTGCCATAAGAGTTTATTTAGGCTTAAAATATAGCTAATTTTGAACTAGATGATAGCATCCTATAAACGTCATGAGCTTATTTTTAAACGCCCAAGTGGAACTTCGAGAGGTGTTTTAAAGAAAAAAGAAACTTGGTTTTTAATTTTAAAGAACGGCCAAAATTATGGAATAGGGGAGTGTGGGCTTTTAAGAGGATTAAGTTTTGATGATGTTCCCCATTATGAAAAAAAGTTAAACTGGGTTTGTAAAAACATAGATCTAGGCCTCAAGACTTTATTATTAGAGCTAATAGATTTTCCTTCAATACAGTTTGGTTTAGAGCAGGCTTTTTTATCGCTTCGTTCTAAAAATCCATTTCATCTTTACCCAAGTGATTTCATATTAAATGAGTCTCCTATTGAAATAAATGGACTTATTTGGATGGGTAGCAAAGAATTCATGCTCGAACAGATTTCAGAAAAACTTGAATCTGGCTTTACCTGTATTAAAATGAAAATTGGGGCCATTGATTTTGAGACTGAACTATCGTTGCTAAGTTCCATCAGAGAAGTATATGGCAAAGAAGAAATTGAACTGCGTGTTGATGCAAATGGTGCTTTTAAATCAGCGGAAGCCTTATCCAAGTTAAAAACCTTGTCCCAGTTTGAATTACATTCTATTGAACAGCCCATAAAGCCAGGCAACTTGCAAGAGATGGCCGGTTTATGCAAAACAAGCCCGTTACCTATTGCTCTAGATGAAGAATTAATCGGCGTTACAAGTTTAAAGGAAAAACGAAAAGTACTTGAATCCGTAAAGCCCAAATATATTATTCTTAAACCAAGTTTGGTTGGCGGCTATAAAGGTTCACAAGAATGGATAGACTTAGCAGAAGCGCTTGATATAAAATGGTGGATTACAAGTGCCTTAGAGAGTAATATCGGGTTAAATGCAATTGCACAATGGACGCACACCCTCAAAAGTAATTTGCCACAAGGATTGGGAACGGGTAGTCTCTTTACCAACAATTTTGATAGCCCTTTGCATGTTGAAAAAGGCAAGTTGTTTTATAGAAAAGATTTATCTTGGCCGCCAGATATAATAGAACAGTTATGTATATAGAACAGGGGTATAAAGGGAATATCGGTCTTTGGAAGTATTTTATAATTCCATTAGGCTTTATTGGGTTTATGGCCTTCAATTATATTCTAACCATAAATTCTGATATTAATGTAGAAGATGCCATGGGCTCTATGATTGATAAATTAGGTACTAACATAGTCTTAATTATTCTATTGGTGCCTTTGGTGGCAGGTCTTTTCGTCGTTTTAGGTTGGACAATCCTCGTACATCAGCAATCAATAAGGTCATTAACAACCTCTAGAAAAAAAATTGATTGGAAACGATTGTTTTTTGCATTTGCACTTTGGGGAGGTTTAACGATAGTAATTACCCTAATTGACGTTTATGCTTCTCCTGAGGACTATGTCGTCAATTTTAATTTGACAAAATTTATTGTATTAGCGATAATAGCAATCCTTCTAGTACCTCTTCAAACTAGTTTTGAAGAATATTTATTTAGAGGACACATGATGCAAGGTATCGGTCTTTTGGCGAAAAATAAGTGGGTTCCATTAATTATTACATCCGTTCTTTTTGGCTTGATGCATATCGCCAATCCTGAAGTCGAAAAATTGGGTTATGGAATCATGGTGTATTATATCGGTACTGGTTTCTTTCTGGGTATCATGACACTAATGGATGAGGGCTTAGAATTGGCACTTGGTTTTCATGCCGCAAATAATTTGATAACAGCTTTACTTGTAACGGCCGACTGGACAGCGTTTCAAACTGATTCTATTTATAGGGATGTTTCGCAACCCGTACTAGGATTTGACGTATTGGTTCCAGTTTTGGTAATATTTCCAATTTTACTATTTATTTTCTCCAAAAAATATAAATGGACCGATTGGAAAGAAAGACTTTTCGGAAAAGTCATGAGTAAAGAAGAATTTTTAGCTGTGGAGAATGGAAATCCATCCGAAGTTTAAACTTAATGGCGAGTCGTATTCTGTTCAAGAACTTAAAGAAGTTGCATCTAGTTTAGTTAAAGAAGGAGTACCTTTTGAGGTTTCTATTGGTAACTTTCTGCTCAACTGGCTAAGTATATCTAAAGCACTTACGGTTTCTACTTCTGGGTCTACCGGAGCACCAAAGAAAATTAAACTTCAGAAGAAACAGATGGTCAATTCTGCATTGGCTACTGGTCATTTTTTTAATTTGAATTCGGGCGATTCAGCTTTGCTATGTTCACCGTGTGATTTTATTGCAGGTAAAATGATGCTGGTAAGAGCTATGGTTTTGGGTCTGGAAATGGATAGCGTTGAACCGAGTTCGAATCCTTTAAAAAATACATTAAAAACCTACAGTTTTGGAGCTATGATTCCTCTTCAAGCTGATAGTTCTCTGGACAAACTCCACTTAATCAACAAACTTATCTTAGGGGGGGCACCAATAAATAAAAACCTCGAAAATAAATTGAAATCTTTAGAGACTTCTGTTTATGAAACCTATGGTATGACAGAGACTATAACACATGTAGCAGTTAGAAAGCTCGAAGCTGACAAATTCATTGCCCTTCCAGATGTAACATTAGGGCAAGATTCAAGAGAATGTTTAGTTATAAATGCGCCAAAGATTTCCACTGAAGAAGTGATTACCAATGATGTCGTAGAGTTAATTTCCAATACCGAATTTAAATGGCTAGGTAGATACGATACAGTAATTAATTCCGGAGGGATTAAATTGATTCCCGAACAAATAGAGTTAAAACTCTCAAAAATTATAGATAATCGTTTTTTTGTAGCTGCGATACCAGATGAAACTCTGGGGCAAAAATTGGTTTTAGTGGTTGAAGGCGAAATTAACATCGATAATATATTGGAGAAAATACAAGGTTTAAAGTACCTATCTAAATATGAAAAGCCTAAAGTCGTTCTACGTATTAAAAAGTTTATTGAAAGTGCTAACGGAAAAGTATTGCGTTCCGAAACACTTTCTATATCCTTCAAGAACTAATATTTCGTATTTTTCATTATCAATTAACTCAAATGAAAAATACGTTACTTACATTAATTTTTATTCTTCCATTTCTTTTAACATCGCAACAGATATTGCCCGAAAATGAGCGGGCTAGGGTAGTAGATGAGATTTTAGAAGACCGTTTTAATACTCTTTTGCCACAATTGATGGACAAGACGGATATTGATATGTGGATTCTAATTTCAAGAGAATATAATGAAGACCCAGTATTGCGCACAATGCTCCCTGCAAAATGGTTGAATGCGAGACGTAGAACCATATTAGTTTTTTATCGCGATAAAGAGAAAAATACAATTGATAAACTTGCCGTTGCCAGATATAATGTTGGTACAAGTATTAAATCGGCTTGGGATAAGGAAAAAGAGCCCAATCAATGGAAACGATTAATGGAGCTTATAGAAGAACGAAATCCGAAAAAAATTGGATTGAATTTTTCAAAGGACCATAATATTGCCGATGGCCTTGATAAAACCGATTATGATGCTTTTATGCAAAACCTACCAAAGAAATATCATAACAACGTTGTGTCAGCAGAACAATTAGCGGTACGTTGGATTGAAACACGAACAGAACGTGAAATGATAATCTATAACCAATTGGTAGATATTACCCATGATATTATAGCCGAAGCATTTTCTGAGAAGGTTATAACTCCTGGTATTACCACTACGACCGAAGTGGAGTGGTGGATGCGGCAAAAAGTTACGGACTTGGGTCTAGAAACATGGTTTCACCCTACAGTAGATGTGCAAAGAACAAGTGAAGAATTGGTCGGTCATTTGTATTCATTTTCCGGTAGGCCCGATGATATGGTAATTCTGCCGGGCGATTTGTTGCACTGTGATTTCGGAATAACTTATTTACGCCTAAATACTGATTGTCAAGAATTGGCCTATGTACTAAAACCTGAAGAAAAAAGTGCCCCTGAATTTTTAGTAAACGGATTAAAAGATGGTAATCGTGTTCAGGATTTTTTGACCAAGAATATGATTAAAGGTAAAACGGGAAATCAAATTTTAGCAAAGTCTTTAGCCGAAGCTAGAGCTAGTGGTCTAAGACCTGCTATTTATACCCATCCGCTTGGTTCATATGGCCATTCTGCAGGCACGACCATTGGTATGTGGGATTCTCAAGGAGGTGTAATGAAAGATGATGGCGAAAACTATCCGCTTAATCCGAATACGGTATATGCCATCGAATTAAATACGACCATAACTATTCCTGAATGGAAAAGAGACATTCGAATAATGCTTGAAGAGGCCGGTTTTTATGGAGAAGACGGATTTAGATATGTGGATGGCAGACAAACGGAGTTGTTATTAATACCAAGAGTTAAATCGCATCAAGGAAATTAAATGGCATATTCTTTTTTTAGGGAAGGCTACATTTTTAAGGAATGCTACATTATGGTTTCTAATAAAGTCGTGCAATGTTGAAC
>CAYGUZ010000111.1:0-6666 GCA_964353215.1 uncultured Flavobacteriaceae bacterium | reverse complement strand
ATTCTATACAAACACTACATTCAGATTATATCGAGTCAGCTGCGGGTAGTATTTCTCAAATTCGTGAGTGTACCGCCGAGCTTATAAAATTTGCCAAAGAGAGTAACACCCCTGTTATTCTTGTCGGGCACATCACCAAAGACGGAACCATTGCCGGGCCAAAGATTTTAGAGCATATGGTTGATACCGTACTTCAGTTCGAAGGTGACCAAAACTATGTATATCGTATTCTTAGATCTCTTAAAAATCGTTTTGGTTCTACCGCCGAGTTGGGGATCTATGAAATGCAGGGTAGTGGACTCAGAGAAGTAAACAATCCTTCAGAGGTTTTGATTTCAAAGAACGATGAAAATTTAAGTGGTGCCGCCGTTGCCGCTACCGTAGAAGGCATAAGACCGTTGCTTATTGAAATTCAAGCGCTAGTAAGCACCGCTGTTTACGGAACCCCACAACGATCTGCTACCGGGTTTAATGCTAAAAGATTAAATATGCTTTTAGCTGTATTGGAAAAAAGGGCCGGGTTTAAACTTGCCGCGAAAGATGTATTCTTGAATATCACCGGAGGGATATCTGTAGACGATCCAGCTATAGATTTGGCCGTAATTGCCTCAATATTATCCAGTAATTTTGACACTCCTATTCCTAAAGGGGTATGCTTTGCAGCAGAAGTTGGCCTATCTGGTGAAATAAGGTCGGTTCAACGAACAGACCAACGCATATTGGAAGCTGAAAAACTTGGCTTTACATCTATCTATGTTTCTAAAAACAATAAGATTACATTGAAAGATACCAAAATCAGGGTGCGTCTAGTTTCAAAAATTGAAGATGTCGTAAGTACCCTATTTAAATAATTTAGCTCTAAGGTGCTGGATTAGGGATTTCTTCATGGATAGCTTCAATGCCTTCTAAAACTTCATCTGATAAATCGATATTAATACTTTCTATATTTTCCTGCAATTGCTCCATAGTTGTAGCGCCAATAATGTTGCTGGTTACAAAAGCCCTGGTATTTACGAAAGCCAATGCCATTTGCGTTAAAGAAAGACCGTTGCTTTCAGCTAGATCAAAATACTTTTGTGTAGCATTTACCGCATTTTCACCGCTATATCTATTATAGTTCGGAAAAAGGGTTACTCTCCCTTTTCTAGGTTTTTGACCCCCTAAATATTTTCCGCTCAAAACACCAAAACCCAAAGGAGAATACGGAATTAAGCCTATCTTTTCTCTTATCGAAATTTCAGAGAGCCCTACTTCAAATAATCTATTTAAAAGATTATAAGGGTTTTGTATGGTGACCATTCTTGGCAAATCTTGATGTACTTTGGCCTCCTCAAGAAAGCGCATTGTGCCCCAAGGTGTTTCATTGGATATCCCTACTTGTCTAATTTTACCTTCTTTGACCAGATCACGAAGAGTTTCTAAAATCTGATGGATATTATCCTCCCAAAAATCAGGTTCTCCGGCGTTAAAACCTCTTTGCCCAAAATAGTTTGTGTTTCTTTCTGGCCAATGCAACTGATATAAATCAATATAATCGGTCCGTAGTCTTTTTAAACTTCCTTCTACCGCAGTAATAATTGAATCTTTACTGAAACCGCTTGTTCTGATGAATTTTGTATAATCTCCAGGGCCAACAATTTTTGACGCCAAAACTACTTTGTCCCTATTCCCGGTTTTTTTAAACCAATTGCCAATTATCTCTTCTGTAACCGCGTACAATTCTTTCTTTGCAGGAATAGGATATAATTCTGCCGTATCAAAAAAATTCACCCCTTGCTCTAAGGCATAGTCCATTTGTTCATGACCTTGTTCCTCAGAATTCTGGCGTCCCCACGTCATGGTACCTAAACAAATTTTACTAACTCTAATATCAGTATTGGGTATTCTGGCATATTTCATGAAAAAAGCAATTTTGAACGCAAAAATAGTCGTTTTACACTACTGTTTTCTTAAGAAAACTCTAATCTATTTCAATAAGGATAGGGCAGTGATCACTATGTTTTGCTTCATTAAGAATTACAGAACGTTTTAACCTATCTTTCAAAGTATTGTTTACCATACCATAATCTAAACGCCACCCTTTATTATTATTTCGGGCATTGGCCCGGTAGCTCCACCAGGTATAATTATGGGGTTCTTTATTAAAATGCCTGAAACTATCAATAAAACCACTTTCGATAAAAGTACCTATCCATTCTCGCTCTACCGGTAAAAACCCCGATACATTTTTAAGCCCAACGGGGTTATGGATGTCTATGGCTTCATGGCAAATGTTATAATCTCCACAAACAATTAGGTTTGGTCTCGTCTTTCGAAGCTCATTGGTATATTTTTGAAAATCTGCCATGTAGGTCAATTTAAATTCTAACCTATCCATATTACTACCTGAAGGCAGATACATGCTCATTACTGAAATATCGCCAAAGTCTGCTCTAATGTTTCTGCCTTCAAAATCCATATAGTCAATACCAGTGCCATATTCAACATGGTTTGGCTCTTGTTTACAAAGTAAAGCTACACCACTATACCCTTTTTTTTGGGCACTAAACCAGTAATTATATTTATAGCCGGCTGCCTCAAAAAGTGAAACATCTACCTGCTCTTTCATGGCCTTGGTTTCTTGTATACAGACCACATCTGGGTTAACGGACTGCAACCATTCAATAAACCCTTTATTTAGTGCGGCTCTAATGCCATTAACATTATAAGATACTATTTTCATCCACCTAATTTTGCTTAAAAATAGCTAAATTTAACCCTTACTTTCCGCTTAATGAAACATGTTTTTATTATTGTAGTCGCCTTTTGTTATTCCTATGTTTTAGTTGCCCAAAATGATTCTATTACCAATCTTGAAGAAGTAAGTCTTATCGAAGAATTTATTGCTAAAAAAGCCATCGGTATTACAGAATCGTCAAGCATTGATGCCGATAATTTAGAACAATTTAGTCCGATAGATTTTGCAGGGGGCATCAATCAAGTATCAGGGGTATACTTGCTTTCTGGGGCTTTGAATACTAACCGCATTACCATTAGGGGTGTAGGATCGCGGTCTCGTTTTGAAACTGATGAAGTACGCATGTATTTTAATGGCATTCCGGTTACTGATGGTACTGGAATTTCTACAATCGAAGCTTACGACTTTGAAAATATGGGGCGTATTGAAGTGGTGAAAGGGCCAAAAGCTATCTCATTTGGCACCAATCTTGGTGGCGCATTACTTTTGAACACCAAACCTCCAGTAGTGGGGCAAACATTTTTGCAAAACAACTTCACCATTGGATCTTATAACCTTATCAAAAATAATCTGGCTTTTCGGCATTCAGAAAAAAACTTCAATATCAATGTAAATTACAATCATTTAGAAACCGATGGTTTTCGCCAGAACAACCATTTTGAACGCGATGGCTTTTTGCTGACTTCTTCTTTACGAATAAATACCAAAAACAAAATAGATTTTCTAATTAACCATATCGATTATACTGCAGGTATACCCAGTGCTATAGACGAAATCGATTTTAGAGAAGACCCTCAAAGAGCCGCTTCTATTTGGTTGGCGGCCAAAGGTTTTGAGACCAACAACTATAGCTTGGCGGCAGTATCGTACCAACATCAGTTTAATCAACACTTAAGAACTACCAATAGTATTTTCTACAGTTATTTAGACCGTTTTGAACCCAGTCCATTTGAAGTTTTAGATGAGTTTACCCACGGATATGGTTTTAGGTCAGTGACAAAAGGACGCCTCTTTAAAGGTGATTTTACATTTGGCGGTGAACTATATCGCGACAATTATTACTGGAAAACTTTTGAAAATCAATTTCGAGAAAATGACGGAAATGGATTTTTACTGGGTGCCCAAGAATTAGATAATAAAGAAATTAGGTCGCAACTCAATATTTTTACCACCTATGGGTTTTCAATATCAAAAAGACTTTTGGCGCAAATTGGCATTAACTTAAATAATACCAGCTACCGTTTCTTTGATCAGTTTAATACAGGAAATGCCAACACTTCTGCCGAGCGCAATTTTGATCCTATTGTTCTACCAAGCCTTAATCTGCAATACACTATCAATAACGGACGATTTTTTGCCAATATCGGTAGGGGCTTCTCTAACCCCGGTATTCGAGAAACATTGAATCCAGACCGAGTACTAAATCCTAACATAAATCAAGAAAAAGGCATTAGTTATGAAGTTGGCAGCTCTTTTTCTTGGTTTAAAAACACATTCAACCTAAATACTTCTGTTTACCGTATGAATATCAATAATTTGTTGGTATCTGAACGTCTTGACGAAGTACGGTTTATTGGAAGAAATGCCGGGAGTACCAGGCATCAAGGTTTTGAATTCGATGCAAATTATCTGTGGAAGATATCAAATAAATGGTCAGTTAGCCCCCGTGTGAGCTATACCTTTAACGACCATATTTTTGTAGATTTTATTGATGGTGATAATAACTTTTCAGGTAATGAATTAACAGGCGTGCCTAGACATCTTGTTTACTCAGGGTTTACTTTTAAGCAAACCAAAGGATTTACCTTTAATCTCACGCACCAATTTGTCGATGAAATCTCACTTACAGATGCCAATACCCAATTTAGTGAAGCTTTTAATGTTTTCAATGTGCAGTTAGGCTACCGGGCTATGCTTTTTAATAAATTACGGTTCGAATTAAATGCTGGTTCAAACAATATCTTTGATACCACATACGCACAATCGGTATTGATCAACCAGCGGAGTTTTACCAACGCTCCACCTCGCTTTTTCAATCCAGGAAATGGCAGAAATTATTTTGCCGGACTACGTTTAAATTATATGCTTTAAAAAATGAAGGCTACGCCCATTAATTATATCGAATTCAAGTCTACTGACCTTAAAGCGACCAAAATATTTTATTCACATGTTTTTGGCTGGTCTTTTATAGATTATGGAGATGGCTATACTGCCTTTACAGATAGTGGTGTCGAGGGTGGTTTTGAATTCACTAGTAAACCTATTTTAAACGGAGTTTTAGTCGTATTACACCATGAAAATCTAGAAAGTATTAAAGAAAAAGTAATTGAAGCGGGCGGAGAAACCTCTGTATCTATTTTTTCTTTTCCAGGAGGAAGTCGTTTTCAATTTCTGGACCCCTCAGGTAATGAGCTTGCTGTGTGGTGTAAATCTTAATGCACAACTTGGTTGTCAAGAAAATACTCTCGTTTTAATATTTTTGTGTTTTAATTTATCCAACACTATAAGTTTTATGAAAAAATATCTTCTCGCAACGATTATCATAATGAGCTATGTTGGCTGCAATCAAAAAAAAGCAATTGAAGAACCGCAACCTTTGGGCTTAGAAAATTTGGCTTATAAATGGGGTGAAATGGCATTGAAGGCAACTGCATTGGATACTGAGAGATTTAATCCACGACCTACCATAACTTCTAGATATCTTGGTTTAATCTTCACTTCTGTATTTGATGCTTGGTCCCGCTATGATGAAAAAGCAATTCCTGTTTATCTAGATGGTGTAGAAAGACGGCCTTTGGGTGAAATGACCTTAGAAAATAAAGAAATTGCTATAAGCTATGCAGCGCTGAGAACCTTAAATGAATACTATTTTTCGGATAAAGCAATATTTGAAAAATTTATGAAGGAAGAATTGGGTCTAGATCCAGACAATACGGCACTTGACCCTAGCACACCAGAGGGTATTGGTAATTTGGCCGCTAAATCGGTCATTGAAGCACGAAAAAATGATGGTGCCAATCAATATGGAGAAAATGAAGGCTCTAAAGGAGAGGCGTATTTTGATTATACGGGTTATAAGCCTGTAAATACTGCCGACACCAATGTAGATATTAACCGTTGGCAACCTAAATATTTTTCAGATGGTCAGGGTGGCGAATTTGCTCCAGGATGTTTAACCCCATTTTGGCATAGGGTAAAACCAATAGCCTTAAAATCTGGTGACCAATTTAGGCCTGGTCCACCACCATTAGTAGGATCAGAGCAATTGGAAAAAGAAGTGGCAGAAGTTGTTGAACTGCAAGCTAATCTTACTGATGAACATAAGGCTTTAGTTGAATTTATGAGAGATGGACCCCAATCTGTGCAGCAGGCAGGACATTGGCTGAAATTTGCTCAAGATGTGTCTAGAAGGGATAATCATACTCTGGACGAAGATGTGAAAATGTATTTCTACAATCAGGTGGTTGAGATGGATGCTTTTATCGCTTCTTGGGATTCCAAGATGCATTATGATTATGCAAGACCTTATGCACTGGTTCACAAATATTTTGGAGGGAAAACGATTACTGGCTGGGGAGGTTCAGGAAAAGGAATGGTTAAAATGGATGGTAATGAATGGAGGCCGTATTCACCGGATATCTTTTTATGCCCTCCTTTCCCAAGTTACACCTCAGGGCATAGCACGATTAGCGGAGGTTGTGCTGAGGCATTAAAACTATGGACAGGTAGTGATGAATTTGGAGAGGAAGTTGAACTTGTTGCAGGAGCTTTAACACATCCAAATCATCTAGGCGATACGGTTACTTTAAAATTCCCAACATTTACCAAAACTGCTGAGATGGCTGGAATATCCAGAGTTATGGGTGGTTATCACATCCAAGCGGATAATCTGGCTGGTTTAAAACTAGGTCGTGATGTAGCACATGAAG
>CAYGUZ010000110.1:0-6672 GCA_964353215.1 uncultured Flavobacteriaceae bacterium | reverse complement strand
TGTTTAAGTTTGCATTATCAATGTAGTAGGTGAAAATTCCATCAACCTCAGTATATGAATCACCATTGAGCAAACTATTGCCTAAGGGTACATTTTCCCTTAATAGATGATACTCTATCGTTTGGTTGTCAAAAATCAAAACAATGGAGTCCGCCTCAAAAATTTGATTGACCTGGACTACCCTGTCCGTGTCCGAACCTTCAAAAAGTAACCCTTTACCACTTATTTGCGCATTACTCGTCTCACTGGGAAAGCCACGGTCATAAAATTCAATACTAACGGAATTATCCAAGTTGTTGATTACTTGAAGGCGTAAAGTCTCCTCTTTGTCCTTGATACAAGCAGCTATCAAAACCACAAATCCTATATAATATATGATATTTTTCATTTTCTGTTATTAATCAAAGCTATCAGGTATGTCATTAATGACAATACCATCTGAAATTACAAAAGATTCTTCGCTACCCTCAGAATGACAAATTAGATAGTTTAGTAACAAATCCCTTCCGAAATTTTCACAACCAATCATTTAGTTAAACCTTTGAATCTTGCATTTCCTCGATTCTTACGCTTAAAGGCATAATTTGTTAAATTTCATACATTTTAAACTGGTAATGGCATTAAGGTATTTCATCTAAATACAAATCTTTTTTTAAATCCAAGGTCTACTTTATTTAAGCTTCAAATCAATGGTTTTCAGATAAATAACAGTTAAAAGGTCATAGAATAGAGCTGAAAAGCGGTCTAAAACAGAATGCCTTTTCTGTCTTCAAATTCTCGATAAAACGGAAATCAAAGTTAGTTCTGAATTATATCGCTTCAAACAATTTACCGGGCAACGGACGAATCACCCCTTTCATCTCCATATTCAATAACGTGGCCGAAACTTTAAAAATCGGCAACTTGCACTCCAAAGCAACGGTATCCAGTAACTGTTTGCCGTTCAATTGCAAGTACGAGTAGATTGACTGTTCTATTTCATCGAGTTCAACAAACAGCTGTTTTTGAACAGGCTCTTTTTGCCGCTCATCGACCTGCCAGCCCATTAAATAAACCAATTCTGCCGCTGAGGTCAGCATTTGGGCCTTTTGCTGTTTGATCAAATTATTGCAGCCCATGCTATACTTGTCGGTAGTTCGTCCGGGTACTGCAAAAACATCTCTATTATAGCTATTGGCGATATCCGCTGTAACCAAACTGCCTCCTTTTTCGGCAGATTCTACGACTATGGTAGCTTCGCTCATACCGGCAATAATACGGTTTCGTTTTAAAAAATTCTCTCGATCCGGATTACTAGTACTCCAGAACTCCGTTAAAAAACCACCGTTCTTCTCAATTTGAGCGACATATTTTTTATGTGCCTTGGGGTAAATTTGGTTTAACCCATGTGCCATACAACCAATAGTCTGTAGGTTTTGTTCCATTGCGGCACGTTGAACCGTAATATCTACACCATAGGCAAAACCACTAACGATTATTGGGTCTAAGGGGGCAATAGCCGAAATAAATTCTTCACAGAAAGCTTGTCCATAGCTCGTAATCTTACGTGTACCAACGACACTTATAATTTTCCGCCCCTCCAAATTAATTTTACCTGACCTGAACAATAAAATGGGACTATCTATACAATGTTTTAAGTGTTTTGGGTAATCAGCATCTAAAAAATGAGAATAGCCAATATCATTTTTCTGAATGTAGCGTAATTCTGCCTCGGCAGCTTCTAAATGCTCCGTATCATGTAAATTCTGAATGGTGTAAGTACCTATACCATCTATTTTGAGTAATCTTTCCCTTTTTTCATTAAAAATTGCTTGGGCATTACCACATCGATCTAATAATTTTTTGGCATTTACATCACCTATATTAGGAATTCGCTGTAATCGAAGTAGGGCAATTAGTTCATTCTCAGACATCAATTCTGCAACTTGAGTTTTCCACAAAATACACAAAATAGAATGTTAATAAAAAGTTATCTCGGCTATTTTCTGCTGCTTCAAATTTTCTAATATTTGCCTCAATGCGAACCGAACACTATATCAAAGAATTATTGTACAGGTATAACTGTGTGGTCGTGCCAGAATTCGGTGCTTTTTTAGCACATACTACTTCGGCGCGCATAGATTCGGTATCTAATACTTTACACCCACCAACAAAGATCATTTCTTTTAATGAACAACTTTCTAAAAATGATGGTTTGTTGGTGTCGCATATCTCAAAGGCCAAAAAACTTTCATACGAAGACCTTTTGGAAGAAGTAGTCTCGACTTCTAAAAGTTGGAAAGAACGCTTACAACAGGGCGAAAGTATTGATTTGCACGGCGTTGGAAAATTATCGATGAACACTGAGCAAAAGATTGAATTTGAGCCTGAAGAAAAACTAAATTATTTGGCTTCTTCATTCGGACTTTCTGCTTTCTCGGCAACACCATTGCTTAGGGAAACATTAAAAGAAGAGGTTGAAGTACTTGAAGAAAAGGTCCCTTTTATAATTACGCCAGAAAAACGTAAAGGATCCTCCTTTAGACCCTTATTAAAATACGCAGCGGTATTTTTATTGCTTTGTGCTACCGGTGCTACTGGTTATCAATTTTACAACCAGAATTTAGAAAAGCAAGAACTGGTTCAAAAAGAAGCCCAAAGAGAGGTCTCAAGGCATATTCAAGAAGCAACTTTTTTTGATACTACCCCATTAGAGCTTCCGGCTTTACGTCTTAAAATCGACAAAAAAGAAGTTGCTGCTGGCCCACAACATCACATCATTGCCGGTGCTTTTCGCGTTAAGGAAAATGCCGATAAAAAAGTAAAAAAACTTGAAGAATTAGGCTATAGTGCCCAATATATTGGTACGAATAAATTTGGTCTTCACCAAGTAGCTTATTCTAGTTTTAGCGATTCTCGTGAAGCGCTTCGTTTTCTTAGAAAAATTAAACGCACCGTATCAAAAGATGCTTGGATGCTTTCTGAGAAATAGCAGTTCTTTCTTTATTACCGCAGTACACTTCAATATCTTTGTTCAAAATTTACTTTCATGCGTCCTAAAAACCCTAGTGAATCGCGAACCGTAATGACCGATATGGTCTTACCGAGTGAAACCAACCCGCTTAATAATCTTTTTGGTGGCGAATTACTTGCTCGAATGGATAGAGCGGCGAGTATCGCAGCAAGACGCCATAGTCGAAGAATTACAGTTACCGCATCGGTGAACCACGTAGCTTTTAACCGTTCTGTGCCCTTAGGTAGTGTAGTTACCGTGGAGGCAGCGGTTTCAAGAGCTTTTAAGACCTCAATGGAAATCTATATCGATGTTTGGATGGAAGATCGCTTTACGGGCGAGAAAACCAAGGCAAATGAAGCTATTTACACCTTTGTCGCCGTTGACGATACGGGTATCCCTACCGAAGTACCCTTATTAGAACCTGTTACGGAACAAGAAAAAGAACGTTTTGATGCCGCCCTAAGAAGAAAACAGTTGAGTTTGGTATTAGCAGGCAAAATGAAGCCAAACGAAGCAACGGAATTGCGCGCGCTCTTTATGGATTAAAGCTGATAGATCCAGTTTTCGGGATTTAATCTTTTGGTATCTTGGTACAAATAGAATTTTAAACTTGTCGCCCCACTGAAACGATTGGTATAAATTTCGCCCAAAGCTTCTTTTGCAGCTACTTTATCCCCTTTTTGTACATAAATTTTAGATAGGTTGTAATACATGCTTATGTAATTACCGTGTCTTAAATACACTCCCTTTACTCCCATTTTATTCGTGAAAATGGTAACAACCTCACCTTCAAAAATGGCCCGTGCCTGCCCACCTTTATCAGTAGTAATAGTTACGCCATTATTTTGGTGCTTTATCCCTGGGTAAATTTTATCGGCATAAACCCCAAAGCCTTGACTTTTTATTCCTTTTTCAACTGGCCATATCAATTTGCCTTTGTTGGAAGAAAAATTATTGGCAATAAGCTTCGCTTCTGGAGTTAAGGCAAAGGTGGTTGTATTGCTACTTCCTGATTTCTTATTTGATGATACAATGGCCGAACGAATCAATTTTTCTATTTCCCTATCGATTCTTCGCGACTCTTTTTTCTTTTTATCTATGGCCTGGGTGTATTTAGACTCATTTTGCTTGATTGTTTTGAGCAAAGCTTGTTGAGTGCCTATTTCTTTTGATAGATCGTTTTTAGCCCTTCTATTTTCGGCAAGCAACCGGTCCTTTATTTTTCGTTGTTCGACCAAATCTTTGTTCAAGATCGATAACTCTTTCGTCTTGGCCTCGATACTCTCACCTTGTTTTTTGCGATGCTTCGTATATTGCTTCATATACTGTAATCGCTTAAACGCTTGAAAAAAATTATCTGCAGAAAGCAAAAACATCAGCCGGTTATTCTGTGTTTTATTTTGATATGATTTCTGAATCAGCTGTGCGTAGTCATCTTTTAACAGCTCTAAATCTTCACGAAGCTTACCGATACTTCGCACATTCGCATTAATCTGTCTATTTAAAAGGTTTGATTGCTGATTGGTTACCCTAATAAGCTCTTGGCGCACATTTATCTTTCGATCTAGGGCATCCATTTGTTCGAGAACATTGCCTTTCTCCTGTTTTTCTTCGGAAAGCAGCCTATTCATTTCACGGATCTCTTTTTGAAGTTTGGCACGTTTGGCTTCTAAAGCTTTTTGCTGGCTGGTCTGCGCATTTAGTCCCAAAGAAAAGAGTAAGGTAACTACTAAAAATACGATATGGCGGCCAAGCAGTTTTCTCATATCACTCTAAAACTATCTCTTCAAAACCTTTCGGTATTTTATATGGAAAATTCAATTTTTTGCCAAACTCCATCCCCCTGTAAGACAGGTCTATCTTGGTTGTATCATCCTTATTTATCGCTTCAATGGCTATGGTGGCAGGAAACACTTTTGTATCTACATCTTGGTATTGATAGTTCATTTTCAAAATCCTATTTTCCCAAGGTTGTGATAATTCTTGCACTGCCACTTTAAAGTTTTTAGGCTCTAAAAAGAAAACGATCTTGAACAGATCATTCAGTTTTTTTGGTTCAAGGCGATATTTGGCATCAACTATTTCAGAAGCGTATTTTTCAGTTCTTAAATCTAAAACTGCATTGCCAAGCAATAGATTCTGAACCTTTGAAAAATCCAGATCGGTACCCAATAAATTACTGAGATAAGAAAAGTCGCCATCAAAATATTCATTTTGCAATTTGTTGTAGAAAGAGACCCTGTTATTTGTAATTATTGCTTTTACAACTGGTATAGGAGCGCTGCTGATCCAAATTGTACTGTCTTTTTGCATTCTAAGGTTAACCGTAAAGCCTTGAGAAGATTTTCCATCATCATAATCAATCTTTATTCGACCACTTAGGGTATGAAAGTCTAATTCATTCTGATAATGATTCGAGATAATCCTTTTAGTAGTCAACGACTCATCAACCTCGCCTACAGCTATCGTTTTAGCCGATTTACACGAAATAATAAAAACCAAAAGCGATACCAAACCTATTCTTTGTAGTATTTTAAAGGTAGTGCTCATTCTAAAATCCTGGTTTTATCTTACTAAGGTACAGATTTGCCTTTGAAAAATTACTCATCTTGGTACATGCATCCGCAAGAGTTTGATATATTTTGTTTGCCAACGGGATATCATCGAAAAGGTAATCTAAAGCACTTTCTAAAACCTCTATGGCCTGACTGTTTTTATTATTCTTATGAAGTGATAAACCATATGCATAGTAAAAATACGGCTGTAATGGATACGCTTCTACTGCCTCTCTAGCGGTATTCTCAACTATTCGGTACTGCTCCATCTTCAGTTGGTTCTTAATGTTCATTTCCAGACCTTTTGAAGTGGGTTCACTCGCAACAATAAAGCCACTTGTGGATTTTACCTGGGTATTTTGCTTGGTTCTATTCTTGGCGTCATCTATTCTAGCCAATAAATTATCCTTAAAAGTCGATTTTTTTATACCTTTTAGTATATTTATGGCCTTTTGATATTGTTTCTTTCTGAAATATATTAAAGCGAGGTTTTTTTGAAGGTCGATATCGTCAAAAGGCAATGTAAATTTAACCTCATCCATCGTGCTGGATTGTTTTTCCAATAAAGTAAAAAGTGTGTCTAAATACCAATAATTTTCTGGTTCATAGATGATGCTTTCAACAGCATACTGTTGCCCCAAAATATATTTTTTATCTAAAAGATAGGCTTTTGCCAACTCGTGGTTTATAACATTATTCTCGGGTTGCAGCCTTTTACATTCTAGAAAAAGGTTAATGGAGCGGTCATAGTTTTGAATTCCCTTTTGTTTTAGGGCCTCAAAGAATTTTTCTTGAAACTCATCGGTATATTCCTCTAGAAAAACTTCGGCACTTTCCTCTTCTTCAACGATTTTAGAAGGTTCTTCTTGGGCGTATGTATTACTAATAGGGGCAATTAACCCTAAGTTTAAGCTCAGATATAATGCTATTTTAAAATTTTTCAACCCAATCTTCATTATAGTACTCACTAATCAATTTAAGCTCCAAAAGATTTTTCTTCAAAATACTGATTTGATATGTACATGAGTACATTAATTCATTTTTTTCATCGAAGAACATGCGCTCAATCCTTTTTAAAGGTTTGATAATTCCCCATTTTTCAGTTCCCAAATCTTGAAAACT
>CAYGUZ010000109.1:0-6697 GCA_964353215.1 uncultured Flavobacteriaceae bacterium | reverse complement strand
CCAGAAGTATCGGTCGATGAAATTTTCGAGGGTCGATTGATTTTTAGAAATTGATTGTTATTAGGGTAAATAAAAAAGCGGCTTCACCGGTTTTATAATTACGCGTTATTAAGTGAATTCATTCATAACATACTTAAGCAATATTTTTACCCATCGGGGCAAAGTAAAGTCTTTGAAAGGGCTTTCGGGTCTTAAAAGATCTAATGCTATTCTTCATAATTTATGTGTTGAAAAAAGTATTCCGGGCTTGGCCATTACAATTACAAAACGAGATGAAATACTATTTCAGAAAGGGTTTGGCTATGCGAATATTGAAAATAGGATTTCTGTTGACCCTAAAAAAACTATATTTAGAATAGCCAGTATTTCCAAATGCATTACAGGATTAGCCTTAGGTAAAATGTTTGAGGAGGGCCTAATAGGCTTTGATGACTCTTTCTACAAGTATGTTCCCCATTATCCTAAGAAGAAGTTTGACTTTACGCTTCGGCAATTGGCGAGTCATACCGCAGGTATAAGAGCATACCGAGGAAAAGAATTTGGTCTAAACCAACCATTTTCAATTGCAGATAGCCTCGAAGTTTTTAAAGATGATCCGTTGATGTTTAAGCCAGGCAAAGGTTACCTTTATAACAGTTTTGATTTTGTGCTACTCTCATTGGCAATGCAAGAAGCAGGTGCAATGCCTTTTGAGCAATATGTTAAAGAAAAGGTTTTGGACCCACTTGGAATGAAAAATACCATTCCTCCGTTACAAAATAGAACTGTCAGTTCGAGCGGAGTTGAGAACCAAGCTGAATTTTATACCAAAACTTCTATCGGTTTTAAAAAAGCCATTGAAGTAAATAATTTTTACAAACTAGCTGGTGGGGGGTATCTTTCTACAAGCAATGATGCAGCTAAACTGGGTCAAGAATTACTTAATAAAAACTTATTGAAAAAAGAGACCTATGGAGAACTGTTGAAAGCTCAAATGGTAAATAATAAATCTATCTACTACGGTTTAGGTTTTCAGGTAAGCCAAGATGAAGGTGGTCGAGAGTATATAGGTCACGTAGGAAGCAGTGTTGGGGCGTACTCTAACCTATTTGTTTACCCAAATGAGAAACTGGTAGTATCTATTCTTATCAATTGTACAGATTCTAAAGTGCAGAATAGTTTGGATAATGCCATTAATGCTCTTGTTCATCTTGGATAGTATGCAGAAAAGAATAAAAATTTTGGGTCGTGAAGAAGTTCATTTACTGGTCACTAAGTTCTACGAGAAAGTTCGCCAAGATAATGAGATAGGCCATTTTTTTAATAAAACAATTCGGGATTGGCCAGAGCACATTGAAAAGCTTACCGATTTCTGGGAAACCAATTTGTTCTTTGTTCAAAAGTATAAAGCAAATCCACTACAGGTACACGTAGATTTAGACAAAGAAATGGGCTATACCATTTCAAACTACCACTTTGGGATTTGGCTTCGCCATTGGATTGAAACCATAGATGCCCATTTTATAGGCGAGAATGCAGAAAAGGCAAAACAAAGGGCACGAAATATAAGTGTACGCATGTTTATGGCCATTTTCGAACAACGGCAAAGGGTGACTAAGAACACTTAAACCAAATTTTTAAGTCGTTCACAGAAAAAGCAAGTGTTTCATGAAGCAAAAAATATAATTTCATGACAAATATGATTCACAATGCGAAAGTGTGCAGTGCTTTTTATTTTTCTTCTTGTAGCCATAATCTTGTTTAAAGCTAACGCTGATAATAACGAGGAATCGCTAGATCAGAATATCTCAAAAGAATTAACGTCTCCTCAAAACGAAGGCTTAGTTACAAACTAACTGCGTCTAACACTAGGTCGTTAGTTCAGTAAACAAATTTTCTAAATTTTTATTTTTTCTGCTTAGCTGTAAGGTTTTTAGCTCATTATCGTGTGCAAAATCAAATACGGTTGGTCTCATATCTTTTGAAGTATTAAAAACAATTTCATAGACAAAACCACCTGTATTTTTAACTGAAGAGACATTCGGCATTTTGTTTAGCAATACTTCTTCTACCCGGTAATCAAATTCTACCTCAATAATTTGCTGCTCGGCTTCCCGTAATTCCTCCAATTTTTTGTCGGCTACCAATTCTCCTTTATTGATAATAATTACCCGGTCACAAACAGCTTCGACCTCCTTCATAATATGTGTAGAAAGTAGAATGGTCTTTTCTTTACCGATCTCACGGATCAATTTGCGTATTTCAATCAGTTGGTTTGGATCAAGACCTGTAGTTGGCTCGTCTAAAATGAGAACGTCGGGGTTATGTAATAGTGCCGCTGCCAGACCCACACGCTGGCGATAGCCTTTTGATAGTTGCCCTATCTTCTTGTGTGCTTCTACGGTTAATCCAGTTTGTTCAATAACTTCATTTATGCGTTCCTTTGAAACCTTATAGATTTCAGCATTAAAAGCTAAATATTCTTTAATGTACATTTCTAAATAAAGCGGATTGTGCTCTGGTAGATAGCCAATGCTCTTTTGTACGTCAAGTTTCGATTTTAAAACATCAAAACCGTTAACTTTAGCTTGACCTGAATCGGCATTATGGTAAGTGGTCAAAACACGCATCATTGTAGATTTTCCTGCACCGTTAGGACCCAGAAAACCAACGATTTCGCCTTTTTGAATGGAAAATGAAATATTATTTAACGCTTTTTGGTTACCAAAGGTTTTAGTAATATTCTGAACTATTATTGACATTCAAACCTATTTTAATTCAAAAATAAGACATTCTTGTATGGGAAATTAATTTCCATATTCTTAAAAAACATCCATATTATTCAATCTATTTGCAATGATTATTTCATTTAATCAAGAAATTCAAACAAACTTAGTGACTATCTTTGATTTCTCGATTGAATGCTTAATCTTAGCAAAGAATTACAAGTAAATGACAAAAACGTATTTCTGGAACAGTTTTTATTTTTATTTCTTTTTTAAAAGAAATACAGGACTGTTGTAGTATACCTTAAGTATAAAAAACATTTGAAGTCCTGATATAAATCGGGGCTTTTTTTTTGGAATGAATTTAAAAATAGCCATACAAGGAATTAAAGGAAGCAACCATCATCAAGTCGCTAAAGAGTTTTTTACGGAGCCTTTTGATTTGGTAGAGTGTTTGTCTTTTGATAAACTAATTGAAGAGTTGCTCAATGGCACTGCTGACAAAGCTGTAATGGCCATCGAAAATTCAATTGCAGGAAGTATTATTCCAAACTATAATTTAATTTACCATAACGAGATACATATTATTGGAGAGCACTATTTGAATATTGACCATAATTTAATGGTTAAACCAGGGCTTAATATTGAAGACATTGTCGAGGTACATTCACACCCGATGGCTCTCTTACAGTGTAAAGAGTTTTTTAAGGCTTATCCAAAAATTAAATTGGTCGAAGATGTTGATACAGCTGAAACGGCAAAACGAATAGAAGAAAAAGAATTGAGGACCGTAGGTGCTATTGCCCCTAAAGTAGCGGCTGACTTGTATAATTTAGACATTATAGCATCGGCCATTCAAACGATAAAAAATAATGCCACTCGCTTTATAATACTAAAAAAGCTGAACAAGGTACTGCCCAAAGAGGCGATCAACAAAGCTTCACTTCGCTTTATCACTGACCACAAAAGAGGCAGTTTAGCGGCAGTATTAAATGTTATGAGTGATTGTAATATGAACTTAACAAAAATTCAATCTTTACCTGTGGTAGAAACACCTTGGAAATATGCCTTTTTTGTGGATGTTACTTTTGATGGCTACACAGATTTTGAAAAAGGTAAAGCGTTATTAAAAATCATGTCTGAAGATTTTAGGGTTTTGGGCGAGTACAGAAATGCTCTAAAATTATGATTACGGCAGATAGATTAAAATCGGTTCAAGAATATTATTTCTCTAAAAAACTAAGAGAAGTAAGAAGTCTGATTGCACAGGGCAAACCTATCATTAATATGGGGATTGGCAGTCCAGATTTGCCTCCCTCCCCAGAAGTTTTAAATGCCTTAAAAGAGGCTGTTTCAGAGCCGGGCGCTAGTCAATATCAGAGTTATCAAGGACTTCCAGAACTGAGAGAGGCAATGACGGCGTTTTATAAAAACAAGTTTGGCTTCAGTCTTAATCCTGCAAGTGAGGTTCTGCCCTTAATGGGTTCAAAAGAAGGAATCATGCACATTAGTATGGCTTTTTTGAATGCTGGCGATGAGGTATTATTGCCGAATCCGGGTTATCCAACTTATGCTGCAGTAACCAAGTTAGTAGAGGCAATACCGCGCACCTATGATTTAAAGGAAGAAAATGAATGGTTCCCAAATCTTGAAGTATTGGCCGAACAAGATTTATCAAAAGTAAAATTAATGTGGATCAGTTATCCACATATGCCAACAGGGGCAACGGCGTCTAAAGCACAATTGACCGAGTTGGTTGCTTTCGCAAGAGCACATGATATTTTGTTGGTCAATGATAATCCTTATAGTTTTGTGTTGACAAATAATCCAACGAGTCTTTTGTCCATCGATGGGGCCAAAGAAAATTGTATGGAGCTAAATAGCCTAAGCAAAACTTTTAATATGGCCGGTTGGCGTGTAGGTATGTTATTGGGTAATGCAGAGAACATAAATGCTGTTTTAAAGGTAAAAAGTAATATGGATTCTGGTATGTTTTATGGAATTCAGAAGGGAGCTATTGTAGCTTTAAAAAGCAATAATGCTTGGTTCTTAGAACTGGATAAGGTTTACCATGAAAGACGTAAACTAATGTTTGAATTAGTTGATAAATTGGGGGCATCGTATGACGATAACGCTGTAGGTATGTTTGTTTGGGCTAAGTTGCCAAAAGGTTCTAATACATCTGAAGAATATATCGACGAACTGTTGTACGATAAAAATATATTTATAGCACCTGGAACTATTTTCGGAAGCAATGGGGAAGGTTATATTCGATTTTCACTTTGTGTGCCAGCAGAGAAGCTTCAAGAGGCAATTAATAGATTTTAGAATTTTAAAGAATGAATGTATTTGTAGTTGGTATTGGATTAATTGGAGGTTCCTTCGCAAAGGATATCAGACGTGTTATGCCTGAATCCAAGATTTATGGAATTGACACCTATAATACTCACTTGGAGGAAGCTTTTGCTTTGGGTCTTATCGATGAAAAATCACATTGGGAAGATTTAGGAATTGCAGATATCGTAATCGTTTCTATCCCTGTCGATGCTTTAGTCAGGTCGCTTCCAAAAATATTGAATGCAGTGCCTGATGATTGCATTGTTTTCGATGCAGGTTCAACAAAACGACTGATTTGTAAGCAATTGGAAGACCATCCAAAGCGGAGAAATTATTTAGCGGCACATCCGATAGCCGGAACGGAATTCTCAGGTCCGTCGTCAGCTATGGAAGGATTATTTAAAGGAAAGACCAATATCATTTGTGAAGTAGAGAAAACGGCTTTCAAATTACAAGAGCGAGCGTTGGAGCTTTTTCAGAAAATGGGAATGCGAATTCGGTATATGAATCCAGAGGCGCATGACAAGCATATTGCATACGTATCACATTTGTCACACATTAGTTCATTTATGTTAGGAAAGACTGTCATTGAAAAAGAAAAAAATGAACGTGATATTTTTGACATGGCAGGATCGGGTTTTGAAAGCACGGTACGTTTGGCAAAGAGTTCACCGGCGATGTGGACACCCATATTCGAGCAGAACAAAGAAAATGTTATTGAGACCCTTGATGAGTATATTCAAAATCTAGAGGAATTCAAGCAAATGCTTTTAGAGAACGATTTTGATGGAATTTACAATGAAATGAACAGCACAAATAAAATAAAACAAATCTTAAACGGAATTCCTTTGAATAAAAAGTGATTTCAAACAAGTATAATCAGTCTAATAATAGAAACAATTAATTAAAAGCAGAAGATTACAATTGGTGAAATACTAAAACCTTTACCCTTCACCCTTTTAAACCTTCATCAAAAAAAGAAGTAATGGAGAATACAAAAGAAATGAGAACATGGTTGGATGATATGGGTTTAGACCATCCACTGGTGATAGCAGGGCCATGTAGTGCAGAAACCGAAGAGCAAGTATTGCGTATTGCAAATGATTTAAAGAATACAGATGTTAACTATTACCGCGCAGGAATATGGAAACCTAGAACGCGACCGGGCAATTTTGAAGGAGTAGGAGCTTTGGGTTTAAAGTGGTTGCAAAAAGTAAAGACTGAGACTGGTTTGAAAACAGCTACCGAAGTCGCTAACCGCAACCATGTAGAATTGGCTTTAGAGCATGATATCGATTTATTATGGATTGGTGCAAGATCAACAGTGAGTCCTTTTATTATGCAAGAATTGGCCGATGCTCTTGAAGGTACCGATAAGATTGTATTGGTAAAGAATCCGGTAAATCCAGATTTGGCACTATGGCTAGGTGGTATCGAACGTTTACATACAGCGGGAATTAAAAAATTAGGCGCTATACACAGGGGCTTTTCTACTTACGAGAAAACTAAATATCGTAATATTCCTGAGTGGCAACTGGCTATTGAATTTCAGAATAGATTTCCTGTCCTACCGCTAATTAACGATCCTTCTCATATTACTGGCAAGCGCGCCCTGATTTTTGATGTTTCGCAAACTGCGTTGGATTTAAATTTTG
>CAYGUZ010000108.1:2988-6726 GCA_964353215.1 uncultured Flavobacteriaceae bacterium | reverse complement strand
CCACTATATCATCCAATAAACCCAATTCGCTAAAATCATTTCGGGCTTTATCGCTTAATTTATTGTTCTGTTCCCCTATTTTTTTGAGTCCAATCTTGTTTAGAAATTCTAATGAAAATTGAAGGCTTCCAAAACTTAAGGAATCTAAATGGCCAGGTTCTAAATGTTTGCAAAATGTTCTTTTATGATTATTTTCCAATGCGTTTCTACCAGAACCAAATCCCTTAGCTACTAGCTTAAAACGCTCTTTTACTTCTTCCTTAATCAAAAACAACCCATTTCCGTACCCCGATAGCAACCATTTATAGGCACTTGCTCCAATAATATCAATTCCCGATTCTAAAAAATCAAAAGTTCTTGTTCCTAAAAATTGGGTTCCATCTGAAATAATCAATAAATCTTTAAACTGGGTCTTTAACTTTTTCAAGAAAGTCAAATCGACCATAATTCCATTTGACCATTGTACAACACTTAGCGCCAAAACGGTGATTCCATTGGTCTTTATGGCATCATAAATATGCTCTTCTAAATTTTTAGAAACCGCAAGATATTCAATGGCAAATCCCCTACTCTCAAAAGGCCAATTTAGAGATGGATAATCACCTTCTATAAGAAGCACTTTCTCTTTCTTATCCAACCCTTCAACCAAAAAATTCAAACCAATAGTGAAATTTGGCACTAGTGCCACGTTCTCTGGGTTACAGTTGAAAAATTGTCCTACAAGTGTTCTGGTTTACGAATGCTTTGTATTAGCGTTTTGCTTCATCTCGCTACAGTCAATCAAATAGTCTAGATCGTGGCCTTGCCTCCATTCTAACAAATCTTCGTACAATAGGCCCGAGGCCGCGGTATTTGCATAAATAGAATGGTTTAACACCGGAAACTGTTTTCTGATTTGTTCCATCTTAAATCTTTAAAATCTTAAATCGGTTATCTTTGTCATTAAAGATAGGCAAAGATGTTTTCAAAGAATACCCAAAAATCAGATGTTGCTATTGAACAGCATGAATTGCTAGAGAATGCCCAAAAAAGGATAAAACAAAAGAAACGCCTCTTTTCGCATTTCGTTGTCTTTCTAATCGGTAGTGTCTTTATTGTTTTGATCAATAAGATTTTTAAACAATGGGAAGCCTACGATTGGTACATATGGGCAATTTCTTTTTGGGGTTTTCTTTTTATAATGCACGTATTCAACGTATTTGTTACCCAAAAATTTATGGGTCTAGCCTGGGAGAGAAAACAACGAGAAAAACTAGTTGCCAAGCAAAAGACCAAAATTGCCGAAATACAAAAAGAAATCGAATCGGATTTCCCATTATCCAATTTCAATAAAAAAAAAGAAGATTGAACAAACTTATTATTATTGCCGCTGCCGCTGAAAACAATGCATTGGGTATAAATAACGACTTGCCTTGGCATCTGCCAGATGATTTTAAGAGATTCAAAGCCCTGACCACAGGACACAAAATTATTATGGGTAGAAAAACTTTAGAAAGTTTCCCTAAAGCCCTGCCTAATAGAGAACATATCGTGATCACAAGATCAAAAGATTACAAGCCAAAGTTTGAATGTACAGTGGTGAATTCAATAGCATCGGCAATTGCACTCACCTCAAAAGATGACCAAGCCTTTATTATAGGTGGAGGCGAAATCTATAGACAAGCGCTGAAATATGCTACCCACATCGAGTTAACAAGAATTCACGCCGCGGTTGAAGCCGATACTTTCTTTCCGGAAATTAATCTTGATGAATGGGTTTTAGTAAAAGAGGAATATCATGCTCGAGATGAACGGCATAAATATGATTTTACCTACCTAAGCTATGAAAAAAGAAGCTAAAAATCTAGGTAGCTCACTTCTACACCACTATTATTTATAAGTTCTTTCAATACTCCTGGATTCGTATTGGAATAAAAAATGTTCTTAGGTGCCAATGTTGAATCATCATTGAGCAAACCATTTTGTTTTAAGACAGATTTGGTTTGTTGGGCCACTGCCAGCCCAGAATCAACTATCTTGACATTGTTTGGCAAAATTTCTTTTAAGACCGGAATCAGGTATGGATAGTGCGTACAGCCTAACACCAAACAATCTATCCCCTCTTTCAGCATTGGCCGTAGAAACTGTTCTAATAAGTGTCTCACTTCATTTGATTTTGCAAGTCCCGACTCAATTAACTTTACTAATCCTGTTCCCTCTTGTTCAAAGACTTTTATACCTGACGCATATAACTTAGAGGTACTGTTGAACAAAGCACTTGACAAGGTACCTTTAGTGGCAAGAACGCCAACCTTTTTGGTTTGGGTCTGAAGCGCTGCTGGTTTTATAGCGGGTTCTATACCTATAAATGGTACAGTATAGGTTTTTCTAAGTTGAGTAATCGCATTGGTAGTTGCCGTATTACAGGCCACTACAATTAGTTTACACTTTTTACTCAATAAAAGTTCTGTGTTTTTTATACAGAGTTGAAGAATTTCCTCTTCTGATTTTTCGCCGTAAGGCGCATTATTACTATCCGCTAAATAAATCGTGCTTTCATTGGGCATAAGGGCGTGTAGCTCTTTCCAAATAGAAGTACCGCCTACGCCAGAATCAAAAATACCTATTGGGTTTTGCATTATACTCAAAAATAAAAAAACCACCTTGATTCAATCATCAAGATGGTTTTATTTTATTTGGTTCTAAAACTTAGAATCCTAATTCTTGCTTTACTTCTGGCAACAAGTCTTTTCCTTTAGAAACGATAAGGCTCAAACCTGGGCTAGCATCAATTACATAATCATAACCTAAAGCCGCTGCAACTTTGTCAATCGCATTCTTTGCTTTATCAGAGATAGGAGCAAATAATTCTTGTTCCTTCTTTTGCATTTCTTGCATAGCCTGTTGCTGTGCTTGCTTTATGTTCTTATCATAGCCCTGAAGCTCTATCGCACGCTTTTCATTTTCTTCGGCAGATTTTGAAGCAGCCTCGTTTTGATACTGCGTATACTTGTTCTGCATTTCTTTCATCGAACCTTCTAAATCAGCTCTATATGTCTCTTGTAATTTCTTTAGTTCAGCCTGTGCTGCAATCATTTCAGGCATTTCGGACAATAGTTGTTGTACATTAATATGGGCAACTTTACTTTGCGCGTTTACGAACCCTGTAGCTGCAACAAAAAATACTAGTGCTACAACAATCTTCTTAACATTTTTCATAATTCTGAGTAACTTTAATTTCAAGTGTTAATTTTAATATTAGTGTTTAATCTTTAGATTCACTCTTTGAATCTTCTTCTTTATTATCGTTTTCTTCTTTTGCTTTACGTTTGGCTTCCCTTTCTTCCAATAATTTTTTTCTTCGCTCTTCGTATGCCTTCTTGCGTTGTTCTCTAAGTTTTAATTGCTCTGCCTTTTTTGCCTCAAAAGCCTTTGCCCTTGATTCTTTGGTGTTTTCAGCTTTTTCTTGTCTCGCTTTTAAAGCATCACTAATCTCTTCGTTCTCCTCTGCTTCCTGCGCTTCAAACTCTTTTAATCTGCTATTAAGCTTCTGTTTTTTCTTTGATCCGCTTATTTTTCTTGTTCTTCCTATCTCCCTTAAAACTAAATCACTAACGTCGTGTCTTTTTTGGGAATACAACATTACGACATCCGCTGATTTATCAAAAATAAAATCATACTTTTTGTTTGCCCCAATTTTTTGAACCTCATTAAAAACTTGATACTGTATTGGCTGGATCAATAATTGCTTCTGCAACA
>CAYGUZ010000108.1:0-2978 GCA_964353215.1 uncultured Flavobacteriaceae bacterium | reverse complement strand
AAACGGTCTTGTTGATAATCCAAAAGTTCGGTCTCTAAAATCTGTATCTCTTCTTCACGTTCGGCGATCAACTCGTCGGTCAACAACACTTTTTCTGCCATTAAATCTTTCTTCATCTGCTCAACCGTACTTTGTTTGAGCTCAATTTCTTGCTTCCACTTTTGTGCTTTTGCATTTAATTGGGCCGTAGCATCACGATACTCTTCAACGTTTTCCAAAATGTATTCCATATCTACATATCCTATGCGAACCCCTCTTTGAGAAAATCCGTAAAAAGAACATAAAGTGATAGTTATGAAAAAAAGAACTTTTAACTTCATTTTTACTTCCGCTATTTACATAGAAAATATCGTGCCAAAATAACTAAATAATTTAAAATGAGATAATTAACTCTTTTTAATTTGACTTATTTTCTTTAGGTTAAAACTGTTGACCTATAATGAAGTGTGTTTGCCAACCACTTGGCCCAATTGACCCAGGTCTTGCATCGGAATCAAATCCGTAGCCAAAGTCAATGCCCAAGAGACCAAATGCCGGCATAAAAATACGCAGCCCCACTCCAGCAGATCTCTTTAACTCAAACGGATTAAAGTCATTAAAATTGTCAAAAGAATTACCCGCTTCTAAAAATGAAAGCGCGTATATAGATGCAGAAGGTTTTAAGGTCAAGGGGTAGCGTAACTCTAATGAGAATTTATTGTAAATAGTACCGCCATCTTGCTCTTGTCTACCGGTAATCGGGTTATTGCTAAAAGAAGTAAGTGAACTATTTTCATAACCTCTTAATTGTACTACATCTCGACCATCTAAAGTAAAGTTTCCAAGCCCATCACCACCGACAAAGAATCGCTCGAAAGGCACATCACCAATGTCATTGTTATAGTTTCCTAAGAATCCAAATTCTGCATTGGCTCTGAGCACCAACTTGCCCGCTAAGCGCGTATACCAGTCGCCCTTAAACTTAATCTTATAATATTCTAACCACTTGAAACGCTCTTCTTCTATTTCTTGCAGCTCGTTGGTCTCAGCTGTAGTTAACGGTGTTCCATCATTTGCAGATGCGGTAATTTCATCACTACGTACTTTTAGACTCTTAAAATCTTTTCCGGTTAGTAAAGAATAAGGAGGTGTAAACTTAGCCGTAATCTCAAAATTAGAACCTGTAAGAGGGAATATTCTACTTGGTCCCTGAGAACTTCTTGAAAGTCCAAAAGTATAGGCCAATGAATTTGATGTACCATTACCAAAGTTGAATAAGCCGATGTTATAGTTTTTAAAATCATACAACTGGTATCCCAAAGAATGTGAAATCGTAAAGAAATCATCTGGCCATTGTACCCTTTTAGCTAAACCTGCCGTAACACCTGTTATGGAAAATCCTCGATCCTTGTCAACGTCTATTTGTCCTTGATTTGTAAATTGAGAAGAAAACTGTTGGGTTCTAGAAAAAGACAGGTTAAAACGTACCGGTTTTCTGCCACCCAACCAAGGTTCTGCAAAGTTTAAGCTATATACCCTAAATGTTCTACTCGCTTGAAGTCGAAGTGCAAAAGTCTGACCATCGCCCATAGGAACCGGTTTATATGACTCTCCATTAAAGATGTTCTGTAGCGAAAAATTACTAAAAGACAATCCTAAAGTACCTATAAAACCTCCACCGCCATAACCACCTTGTAATTCTATTTGGCTAGATCCAGATTCTACCAAACTATACTTGATATCAACGGTACCTGCATTTGGATCAGGGTTCTCAACATCGGGCACAATCTGTTCTGCATCAAAAAAGCCTAACTGACCTAATTCGCGAACACTTCTTACAATATTATCTTTGCTGTATTTTTGACCTGGCCTTGTACGTAGTTCCCTAAAGATTACATGATCGTTGGTCTTGTCATTACCAACAACGGCGACATGGTTAAGAAAAGTCTCTTTGCCTTCTATAATTCTGATTTCAAAATCGATGGTGTCATTTACCGCCGAAATTTCAACCGGATTGATCTGTGAGAATAAATATCCGTTATTTTGATATTGATTTGTGATATCGACCGCGTCTGGTTTAGAATTATCAGCAATACGTTCTTTTAATAAAACCCCATTATAAGTATCACCTTTTTTGATACCTAAAACTTGACTTAGCTGGCGATCTGTGTAAACTGAATTGCCTACAAAATCAATATTACCGAAGTAATATCTATTACCTTCTTCGACTTTAATCTTTAGGGCGATATTATTCTCATCGACCTTAATAAAGGTGTCAGATAGCACTCGCGCGTCTCGATATCCTTTTTCAGCATAGGCATCTACAACGTTTTTAAGTCCTTCCTTAAATTCGTCATCCATATATTTCGACCGTTGCCAAAATGCACCTAACTTCTTTTTTCTGATTTTTGCCTTTCCGAGAGCTTTTCGTAGTCGTTTGTCTTTTACCTTATCATTTCCCTCAAAAACAATACTTTTAATCTTAACCTTATCTCCCTTTTTCACGTTGACTACCATACTCTCCGTATTGGTACCAGTAGTATCTTTTGCCGTAGCAATGTTCACTTTTGCGTTCAGAAAACCTTGCTTTTTATATTTATTTTCTAAATAACCTTTGGTGTTAGCGATAAGACTTTCTGTTATTTTTTTGCCTTTCTTAAGATCTGTATCATCGATAATCTCGTCTACTTTTCGTTTTTTAACGCCATATACGGTAATTTTTGATAAAGTAGGCCTTTCTAAAATATTAAGCTCTAGAAATATTTTATCGCCTTCTACCCTAGTTTGGTACATAGAGACATCACTAAAAAGCTCTAAACCCCATAATTTTTTAATAACTGCGCTAATCTCTTCTCCAGGAATCGTAATTGGCTGTCCAATTCTAAGGCCTGTGTAGGTCTTGACCGTTTGCTCATTATAACTCTGAAGACCCGTTACTTCTAAGCCACCCAGAATATACTTTTTACCATCTTCATAAGAAGTTTGGGCAAAAGTTACTG
>CAYGUZ010000107.1:5134-6755 GCA_964353215.1 uncultured Flavobacteriaceae bacterium | reverse complement strand
TTGCTGAAGCTGAAGGCACTGCAGGAACAAAATTATTGGGCAAAGGCCCCGTCTATGCCGAAAAGCGACAAAAACATGATGCTAACTTGGCAGAATTACAACAATTAAAGCAGATAAATGCTGAAAAAATAGTTGCTGTTGAAAATCAAATAGCAACGCTCAATTCAGATTACGATAATGCCGTATTAACTTCACAGCCCGTAATTGATGGTTTTGACGGTCTCATGGCCCGTATAAATGCTTTGAACAAATTACCGTGGCTGCCCTCATTTTTTATATTCTTGTTATTCTTAGCTATTGAAACCTCACCAATCATCGCCAAGCTTTTAGCCCCAAAAGGGGAATATGATTATAAGTTTGAAGAACAAGAAAGCGTCGTTGCCACTTGGGTTAAACAAAAAGTAGCGCAACGAAAATTACTGATGTCTGCAGATGCAGCGATGAACCAAGAAATTTATGAGCACATTAAATCTGAAGAAGAGTTATATCGCTACAAAAAAGAAAAAGCAGAAGAACTAATGCGTATACAGGCAAACTCTTTTCACAACACGCAAATCAAAGGATTATAGTTTTTTTTGTTAAAATACGGTCAGTTCTCAATAAAGGGAACATCAAAGATTTTCCAATTCTGCCTTTAGCTTTCTAGTAAGACCAGCAACAACCAAATCGTAAGAATGGTCTATTTGTTCTTTTATAAAATTAGGAGGAAGCTGTTCTAAAAAAATTGTGTTCCAATGTTTTTTGCTCATGTGATATCCTGCAATAATACCGTCATATTCTTCTCTTAAGGCAACTGCTTTCTCTGGATCGCACTTAAGATTGGCTTGCGATGGCAAACGTTCTAAAGGCGCCAAGGCAAACATCTTACCAATTACTTTAAACACTAAGGTGTATTCATCAAAAGGAAACCCTTCTGTCACTCCCTTTTTGGCTATGCAATAATTTCTGAACGCTTCAATATTCATTGTCTAAATTCCATTCGAATCATAAACGATAACCTTGGCCCATAAATCTTTGCACTCTTCAATGAATACTAAATGTGCTTCTTCTTCTTGATATAGCTGCTGAGCTTCGGCAGACTCAAAAGTTACGATTAAAGAATAGGTGAAAGAACCGTCGACGACCTCTCGAGTTGCCCTTGGCGGCGTGCCTATAAAATTTGTTTTTGCATATTTAGAGTTATTCAAAAACTTCCGGAGCGAAGCTTCAAACCTATCTCTATCATCTTGACTATCAGGATTGTTAAACCAGAAATAAACAGTGTGGGCAAATGCCGGGTCAAAAGTTTTCATTGTTGTGTTGTTTTGGTCACAAGAAATTGTGTAACATGCAATAACTAATAAAGTGCAAATTATTTTTTTCATTTATTTATTTTCTAAGAATTGTTTCTCTCTATTACTAATTTCTAAGGCAGTGTAATCTAATTTCCAACCTATGGTTTCAACGATATTCTCGATTAAAAGTACTGCTTGCAATGCCTCCTTTTTTGCTGTATCGATCAGTCCGCTTTCCGGAATTTTCTCTCGAATGTGTTCTTTGGCGTTTTGATTCAGCTTGGTCAAATCATCTGGTGAAAACGAGTTAAAAAGTCCGTTTTTTACATCATAAAACTGAATATCCG
>CAYGUZ010000107.1:3428-5124 GCA_964353215.1 uncultured Flavobacteriaceae bacterium | reverse complement strand
CTGAATGGATAAAATCTCTGGTTCTGGAAATTCGGTCAGTACAATTCTTTTTCGCTCATTATCCGCAGTCATTTTTAATTTTTTGAGGTCATATCCAATTTGGGCTTTTGCATTGATCACGACAAGGGCTTTTTTCTTACTACTTAATATGCTCATGAAACCATCCTTGATATTTTCATATCGATAGATTTCGGCGAAGTCACCTTCAACAGAAACCAATTTGCAAACACTTTTTATTCTATCCAGTATTACTGTAGATTGATGCTCAGTAAGTTCTCGTCTCTTTTTCTTCGTAAACATTCCATAGAGCCAATACATGAGTATAGCCCCAAGTACCAGTCCTAATAATGCCTCTACAATACTCTCCATGGTTAAATATACTAATCTATTATTTTGTACAATACCGGTCTACTTGGGCTAGCATCATTTTCAAATGGGGCTACCTGAAGGTTTAAAAAATAAGCCCCATCTTCAATGTTATTCTCTACAAAAATAAATTCTGTGATGGTGGCTTCTAACCTGATTTTTCCATTTGTATTCCAAAAAGCATTATGACATACCAAAGCTCCATCATCTCTTTCTCTATCCACAGAGGGCAAATCGATCAAAAGATGTTTTATCCCTTTTTCTCTAAGATAAAGAGCAGCCTCCTCCAACAAATATGGCGGATTGGAATTTGAGTACTGCTTCGTTTTTTTATTACTCAAATTAGGCAAGGTTCTAATCACTAAAGCCTCCCGCTTTTTATTTCCTAAAGCATAACGCAATTGCTTTTTTGAAATCACAAAATCATTGTCTTGCTTTTCTGGAGCCACCGTTACGACCTCGGCTATAAAGAAAAATTGTCTAAGATTTTGATTAATGGAATAGAAGGTTTCAGTAATGTGCCCTACACATTCTGTGTGGGTAATATGTGAATGCGGATTAAACCAAATATTATTGAAATTCACCGAAGCGCCTTCTGAAACTTTACCTATAAAACCTTCCTCTACATGCGGTTCAATTTTAGGATGACCTAAATACCATGCATTTACATTAGATTCATTGCCGGTCATCGCGATAGAAATATCCAGGGGTTTGGTTAAATCTATTTTATAGTTTTTTGACCGGTATTGAATGGTAGCAATCATATATGCTGAAATTGTTTCAGTATCTAAGTTAATTCTTGGAACAAATCTAATAAGTCCATGTTTTTAAACTTAATAAGATTCCATTTCCATTCTTTTCTCCAATTCTTTAATTGTTTTTCTCTAATAAAAGCTTTATTGGGACTCTCAAGTACTTCATAGTAAACTAGATGTTTCAAGTGGTATTTTTTAGTAAAAACAGCCCCTCTACCTTCTCTATGTTTTTCTACCCTAACTTTTAAATTCTTTGTAGCCCCTATATAAAGCATAGTTCTTGAGGTGTTTGATAAAATGTAAACGTATCCCTTTTCATTTTCCATTTAAAATAAAACAACTAAAAATCCTGAAACAAGTTCAGGATAAATTTAGCATAAACAAATCACTTGCAATTCCGTCTGCTAAAAACTTTCCATTTTTTGTAGTCAACAAGGTATCATCGTCTAAATACAATAAGTGTTGTTCTATATATTTATCTGCCTGTTGTAAAAGATATTCTTTGTATTTATTGCCGAATTCTTCTACTACTTTTAATAAAGAAACCCCCCAAATTGTTCTTAAACCCGTCATTA
>CAYGUZ010000107.1:0-3328 GCA_964353215.1 uncultured Flavobacteriaceae bacterium | reverse complement strand
TAACAACTATAACCAGCAGCGGACAATACATCATTTAAAATATTAAAATGTTGCTGAGCAACTTCATCATCTACAGGTTTTACTAATCCTTTTTTTACGAAATTGGCTAGCGCGGTATTTGGCTCCACAGTTAAAGCATAACTAGAAATATGTGGAACCTGCAAAGCAATAGCCTTGTCAATATTTTGTCTCCACCGTTCATTGGTCATGTTGGGCATGCCGTAAATAAGGTCGATAGAAATATTTTCAAAGTGGTGAGTTGCCACGGACAAAGATTCTATGGCCTGTTTGGCTGAGTGTGAGCGATTCATCAATTTTAAATCTTCTTCAAAAAAAGATTGAACACCAATGCTTAATCTATTTATTGGGCTTTTGGAAAGTTCAACAATTTTAGTATCCGATAAATCATCAGGATTTGCTTCTAAAGTAATTTCTGGGTTGTCTATGAGGGAATAATTCTCGTAAACTTTAGCTATCAAAAATTCAATTTCAGAAGCTTTTAATACTGATGGTGTTCCACCACCAAAATAGATTGTCTCTACAATATCGTTTTCAAATTCAATCTTACGGAGTAGAATTTCTTTAGCTAATGCATTAATCATAGCCTCCTTTTTGCCCATTTGGATGGAAAAGTGAAAATCGCAATAGTGACACGCCTGTTTACAAAAAGGAATGTGAATATAAATACCTGCCATTATCCTAATTTCTTAGGATTATCTTTAATATAAGCACTCCATCCAGTGTATGATTTGCCAACTTCAATACGTCCTTCGTTATAAAAATGACAAACTGCAGCCGCTAAGCCATCTGTACTATCTAGGTTCTTAGGTAGCGTTTTTAAGCCCAACATACCTTGAAGCATTTTGGCTACCTGTTCTTTGCTTGCATTTCCGTTTCCGGTAATTGCCATTTTTATTTTCTTAGGAAGATATTCTGTAATAGGTATTTGTCTAGATAAACCCGCGGCCATGGCAACACCTTGGGCACGACCCAATTTAAGCATAGACTGTACATTTTTACCAAAAAAGGGGGCTTCTATTGCAATTTCATCAGGGTGATAGGTGTCTATTAGTTCTATGGTGCGCTCAAAAATGAGCTTAAGTTTGGTGTAGGGATCATCATACTTTTTAAGGAGCAATTCGTTCATTTGTATAAACTCCATCTTCTTGTTCACCACCTTAATGATGCCAAAACCCATAATGGTCGTTCCTGGGTCTATACCCAATATGATTTTCTCGTTGGCCAAATTAGTTTGTGGTGTTTAGCACGATTGGCAGTCTAAACTTAATACTTACCGGCGTGCCCCGTTTTAAGGCGGGAGCTACCGTTGTTAAGTTATTTAATCGCTGCGACAGTTCTTTAGTTAATCCTGGCACTGTCTTTTTAATACTATCTTTTTCCTGTATTTCCAACACGGTCATAAAACCATGTTCATCTATTAAAAAATCTATGTAGAGCGTATCGTTGATATCATTTTCAACTTCAAATTCTACATCACCAAAAGCCGAAGAGAAATAATTTAACATGGTCTCTTGAAAACATTCTTTCTGTAACTGCTTGTTTGCGCTCTCATCACAATTCTCAAAAAGCGGATAGGCATCGACATCGTTCCAGTCGATTGCCAACAATTTATCGTTAATCAATTGGTCGGTCTGTTTTTCTTGTGATTGAAAGTAGTTACAAGAAGTTAAAAACCAAAGAAAAGATAAGCACCAAAACTTACGCATGAGAACCCTTAGAATTTGGCTAAAACTACAATTTTTTGGCTAATTCATTCGGAGTTAAAATGGATTTCCTCCTTTAACTCCGTGATACGTTTTTTGGCTCGTTCTTTTAAAAAGGGGTACACGTTATCAAAGTCTGACAACAATTTTTCATAGTGGCCAAGTTTTATTTTAGGATCTTTATAATACTCATCTGCCAATATGCATACCTGCCAGTAATTTAGCTGATTCACCTCGTCCTCTTCCCATGCCATGGTATAGTAGTCCAAGGCTTTTTTAAGCTCGCCCTTTAATCTGGCAATTCGCCCTAAACTTCGATATTCATTATCAAAAATATACCGTCGTTCTTCTATAGTTTTTTTGTAATAAATTTCGGCACTATCCAGTTTTTTCTCCTTTAAAAAAATTTGCCCCAAACCCAAATAACCATCGGCCTCATAGCCTTGAATCTCACCCAAAGAATGGTAAGCCTTCTTTGCGGGTTCAAAATCCCAATTTTTAAAATGAGAATACCCTTGTTTTTTATACAAAAAAGGTTTCTGCTCTCCCAATTCCACTAGGCGATCAAATAGCGGAGCTGCCTTATCATAATATCCGGCATCAAAATTTGCCAAGGCCTTTAGGTTAATAAGCGCAACGTCGTTTGGTGCGGTTTCTAGGCCTAAATCAACAATTTCAATGGCATTTGCCGGCTCTTTTACCCCCACATAATATCTACCCAACAAGTAAATACTTCTGAGATGGGCGCTATCTAACTGAATAGCTTTTTTAAGTGCATTATTTGCTTCATCAAGGTCTAAATTAGATTGGTGCGCCTTTCCTAAATAATAATAAAATTCCGGATTTGTACTCTCGGGCATTACCAGTTCTTGAAATAGTTTTATTGCTTCTTCGTACTTTTTGGCTTTGTCATAGAGCTTCCCTAATTCAAACTTTGCCAAAACATGCGCGTTATTCTTTTTAAGAATATCTTGGTATTGTAAAATCGCTTTTTCTTTATCGCCAATGGCATTATAGGCTCTTGCGATTTGTAAGTTAGCATTTTCATCTCCTAATTCTGAATAAGCATTTATAGCCGCAGTATAGTTACCTAATGAATATAGACTGTCTGCAACTGAAGAAGGCGAACCAGCCTTATTCTCTGGTAGGGATTGTGCATTAGTATTAAATAAAATTAATGCCGATACAAAAAATAAATACTTTTTCAATCTTATTTTCAATTCTTTACTAGTTGTTTATTTTATCAACTTCATTATTTAATTCTTCTCTAATTTTCAATTTTAAAACTGTTAACTGTTCATCAAGATTTTTTACAATAGGGTTTTCTTTACTTGTTGTTTCTAATAGTCTTCTCCGCTCTACTGCCAGTTGATTATATCTCTCGGTTGTTTTACGAATTTTAGTATTATTCAAGCCAACATTCGTTGGTAACAACTCGTAATCCATACTACTATTAATTAAATCTAACATTGAATGAGCAATATCCAATTTAACCTCATTTAATTCATCATTTTGCAATTTGAAAGTAATAGGAATGGAAAAAGGAACTTCAACCATTTTTCCACGCTGTTTTCCTGCTTGCATTTTAGGTAAGCGTTCTATAA
>CAYGUZ010000106.1:3208-6771 GCA_964353215.1 uncultured Flavobacteriaceae bacterium | reverse complement strand
GAACAAAGCAACTATAAAATGACCTATGAATATTTTTTCTCAAAGATTGAGCTCCCAAAAGAAAACATCCATAGAATTTTAGGGGAGAATGAACCTGTTGCAGAGGCAATGCGTTATAGTAACTTACTTGAAATTAATTTGGATAGGGTAGATGGTGTGCCCCAGTTCGATTTGGTTATTCTTGGAATGGGTGATGATGGGCATACAGCTTCTATTTTTCCTCATGAGATCGATTTATGGTATTCAAAAGACCATTGCGTTGTAGCAACGCACCCTGACTCGGGCCAGAAACGGGTTTCTATAAACGGAGCGGTCATCAATACTGCCAAAGCAGTTGCTTTTTTGGTAACAGGAAAAAATAAGGCCGAAAAAGTTGACGAAATTCACAACAAGAAAGGTGACTATAAGAAATATCCGGCTTCTTTGGCGAATCCGAAATCTAAAAAATTGTTCTGGTTTTTAGACGAGGAGGCCGCCGCAAAAAAGATATCAAAATAGTACTTTAATCGAATACCCGACTACTTCCATCTTCAAAACGAAATGCTTCTAATTCTTCCCAAATTAAATCGACCGTTGCATTAAAATTTTCGGCAACAATAGGGTCTACAGTGGTTGGTATAGAATAATTATAAGAGACCGGGGCTTCATACATCGCCATATACGTGACCAGACTCGCCAGAAAGTATATCGTTGGCCTGCCATGTGGGGCATTATCTTCGTAGAGTTCGGTAATTTCAATTTCGCTGAGAACGGTCGTGGTAAGCAACCTGCTTAAAATATGGCCTACAGGTATCATTTTGACATTTAGTTCTGGGCGACTGGTTACCACGCCGTCGTGGTACTCAATCCACCATTGATGAAATTCATTTTCGGTATAAGTATTGTAATTGTCAAATTCCTCTTCGGAAGGAGGAAAACCTTGTCCTTCAATAAAGCCGGCCATATCGGGCCAATTTTCATAAATAAAAAGTTTTATGCCTGGCTCTTGTTCGTTTACCCAATCGAAAATCTCTATTGTGGCTTCAATCGGTGAAATAGATTCGTTATAGTAATTTTCAGATGCAGATTGGTATTGAATAAAATTGCCGGCCGTTAACAGCACAGAATTAAAATCTGCTTCAGCAAATGATTCTTGATCAGACTCCCAGGCAGATTGTGCTATATCAAAACCCCATTGCGAAAAAGGTGGAAGATTTCGATGTTGCAATAAGAACCCATATTGCCCAGAAACGGCATATTCAAAACCAGCATCAGATGCAATACTTGCCATCCAATGGGGTACGGTCGTTTCATTACTTGGTGTCGGTATGGCCGGAGGGTCGTGTACCAATAAACTGTGACCAAAAATATAGGTTTTAAGGGAAGTGGTGTTGGCATTATTTTCACCATCATCATTTCCGTTGTTTTCATCTTCACCTTCATCTTCACCTTCATCTTCGGCCAGTTCTTCTGCTTCTTCCGCTATTACAACTTCATTTAATGATCGGGTTTCACAGCTTATAAAAAATAATAGTGTACAAAGTATCGAAAGGTGTTTAAAGGTTTTCATGGTAGTGACTATTTGGTTATGTAACAACTTAAGAATGCATTACCCTACCAAAAACTACTGATCTAAATTTAACTGAATATTTTCTTCCTCTAAATAGTGCATAAAATCATCCACTTTAAACTTTTCAGATTTATACTTGCTATCTCTGTCATAAGCCGATAGTTTTCGTTCTTTGCTTCGTGCAAAACGGCGCATTCCTTGTTTGTCTTTGATGATTAAACCTGGTATGGCGATACTTTTTCCAGAATCATCTTTAGCTACCATGGTGAAATAAGAAGAGTTGCAATGCTTGGTCTCTCCGGTCTTGATATTTTCAGACTCTACACGAACCCCTACTACCATTGAGGTGCGACCTGTGTAATTTATAGATGCTTTTAGGGTAACCAATTCTCCGACCTCTATGGGGTTTAAAAAATCTACACGATTTACAGAAGCCGTAACACAATAGCTTTGTGAATGCCTGCTAGCGCATGCAAACGCTATCTGATCCATTAGGTTTAAGATATAACCACCGTGCACTTTGCCCCCAAAATTAGAATGTGAAGGAAGCATTAATTCCGTAATGGAAACACGCGATTCTTTAGCCGTTTTAAACGAAGGGTTTTTAGTTGCCAAAATGAGGTGATTTTTCTTGTTCGACTTCGGTAATAAAGTATTTGGTGTCTCCTAACCAGAAAAAAGAAGAATACCGCTCTTTATAGGTCACTTTTACATATTGCCCTTGAAAGTCTTTGAGCTTTTCAATTACATCTTTTTTGTTGTCTTCGACCGAGAACTCAAAAATCTGTGCACCTGAAATGCCTTGACTTATTTCACCTTCCCAAGTTTTTACAATAACCCCTTTTCTACTGAATTTTATAAGTTCGCCAGAACGGTAACCCTCACTAAAGGGAACGTAATATACAAAAGCAAAATATGCTGCAATGCCAAATAGAATAACCGATATAAGTATAAATAGTATTTTTCGCATATTACAATTCTAGTTGTGATTGTTCTTCTTCTGTATTAAAACCTGCCTCGTCGGCTGGCAGGTAATCTTCCTCGGCCCTTTTAAGAATAGGCTCTGGAATGGACTTTTTAGCCTTAGCGCCCATTTTTTTAAGTTTTTCAATGCTCGTGACAATATTACCACGACCTTCTACTAATTTATTCATGGCACCCCGGTATTCTGTTTTGGCCTCGTCCATCTTTTTACCCACCTTGGTCAAATCGGTAACAAAACCTTCAAACTTATCATATAGGGCCCCAGCTTGCCTTGCAATTTCAATAGCATTTTTTTGTTGTTTCTCATTGTTCCACATCGTATCGATAGTCCTTAGCGTTGCTAATAGGGTAGATGGGGTTACAATTACAATATTTTGCTCAAAAGCTTTGTTGTACAGTGAATTGTCTTGATTTATCGCAACTGCAAATGCAGGTTCTATGGGAACAAAGAGCAATACAAAATCTGGACTCTCCATTTCATACAGGTCTTCGTACTTTTTGGCCGAAAGTTGTTCAACATGTTTACGAAGCGAGTTGATATGGTCTTTTAAGTGACGTTCTTTTAGTTCATCATCGGCGTTCACAAAACGCTCATAGTCGGTGAGGGAAACCTTGGAATCTACCACCATTTTTTTACCATCGGGTAAATGAATGATAACATCTGGTAAAACTCGTGTGCCATCTTCTCTGGTAAAACTTTGTTGAACGCTATACTCGCGGTCTTTTTCTAAACCTGATTTTTCTAAAACGCGTTCCAAGACCAATTCACCCCAATTACCTTGCATTTTGCTATCTCCCTTAAGTGCTTTCGTGAGATTTTCAGCTTCTTGCGTTATTTTAAGATTCTGATTCTGTAGGTTTAACAATTGTTCTTTTAAAGCAGAATGTATACTGATGTTTTCTTTTTGTGTGGCCTCTACCTTCTTTTCGAATAACTGTATTTTTTCTTGAAGCGGACTTAAAATCTGCTTGATGTTTTTTTGATTTTGCTCAGTGAACTTATTGCTTTTTTCATCGAGGATTTTGTTGG
>CAYGUZ010000106.1:0-3198 GCA_964353215.1 uncultured Flavobacteriaceae bacterium | reverse complement strand
CATTTACTGCTTCAAGTCGTACATAGTTTTGACCGAGACTTTCTTTCTCGGCTTGTAAGTGCCTTTTTTCTTCGTTCTCTTGAATCAATTTTTCATTCAAGGTAGAAATCGAAGACTGTAATTGTCTGTTTTCGGCTTCCAATTCGCTTTGGCTCGATTTTGTTTTCAGACGTTGAATATAAATACCAATGGCAACACCTAGAACGGTTGCCAATAGACCAATAAAAACATAAATTAATTCGGTACTCATAATGAATTTTGTAGGGTAAAGATAGTATTTATGTAGTTCTGACGGAGCCCGACGAAGAGGAATCTAAAAATAGATTTCTAATGCTCCTGTCATTCGGTTCGAAATGACTTTAAAATGACTTATTCACTTTAAAAGACCCTGTTTTTTTATCAAAATGAATCATTTCAGGCGGGAATAAGTTATTAAAGCATCCTTGTTCAATGAGTTCGCAGGGTGAACCAAAATGATTTTCCGTACCATTCAATACCAATATTTTATCACATAATTGAATGGCCAAATCAATTTCATGGGTCGTAAAAACAATCGTTTTTCGGTGTTGATGCGCTAACTGTTGCAATAGTTTTAGAATTTGAACCTTATGGTATAAGTCTAAATGTGTTGTAGGTTCGTCCAATAAAATTAACGGAGTATCCTGTGCCATAGCCCTTGCAATCAATACACGTTGCAATTGCCCATCACTAAGTTCATGGCACTTTTTTTCTTTGAAGGGGTCAAGTTCAAAATTAGAGATACTCTCTTCAATATACCTTTCATCATTTAAGGTTAAACTGCCTAACCAATTGGTATAGGGCTGTCTGCCTAGCGTAATTAACTCCGATACGGTGAGGTTTTTAGAAGCAATAGGTTCTGTAAGCACAACACCGGTCTGTTTGGCAAAATCTAATGGCGAATAATTTTCAAGAGATTGCTGTTCAATAAAAATATGACCAGATAGTTTTGGTTGCAGTTTACCCAAAGTTCGTAAGAGTGTTGATTTTCCGACTCCGTTTACGCCAATTATAGCGCATAATTCTTTAGAATGTAGCTTAAAATTGATGTTGCCAGCAACTTCAATATTCTTGTATCCAATGGATAGCTCTTTGGCTTCAATGGTTATTTTTTGTTCTTCCATTAGAAAAGTAGTTTTCGTTTTCTAACCAACAACCAAATCACTACCGGAGCCCCTATTAGTGAGGTTATGGCATTGATCGGGAGTACGCTTGCAGAATTTGGTAATTGCGCAATGCTATCGCAAATGAGCATTAAAATGGCACCATACAGAAAAACAGCGGGCACTAAAACCTTATGTTCCATAGTGTTAAATAGCTGTCGGGTAAGATGTGGTACGGCCAGACCGACAAATGCAATCGGGCCTGCAAAAGCGGTTATCGCACCAGCAATTAAACCTGTTGCAGTTATGATTATTAGTCGCGATTTTTTTAAAGAGACCCCAAGACTTTGTGCATAATTTTCGCCAAGTAAAAAGGCGTTCAGTTTTTTTATGGATAATACACTTAACAGCACTCCAACAAAGACAAAGCCTGCTAAAAGTAAGACCTGATTCCAAGAAAGGTTTCCCACGCTGCCATAAGACCAGAAAATAAAGCGTTGTAGCTGTTCTGCATCTGAGAAATAGGCCAATACACTAACAATGGCAGAAGTTACGCTACCAAACATTAATCCTATAATCAATAATGCCATAGTATCTCGAACACGATTGGCGACGAGCATGACCACTAATAGTACCAAAAAACTACCCAAACTAGCTGCAATAATCAGGGAGATATCATTGAGAAAGCTAAATACAGCCAAGCCACTTAAAAGTGAAGCACCCAAAAGTAGCATTGCTGCCCCTAAACCGGCACCTGAGCTGATACCCAAAACAAAGGGTCCCGCCAACGGATTTCGAAACAGGGTCTGCATCAGTAATCCACTTAGCGCTAAACCACCGCCGACCAAAATCGCGGTAACGGCCTTGGGCACTCTATAGCTCCAGATGATGTATTCCCAAGATTCAACGGATAGTTTACCACCAAACAGTGCTGAAAACGTCGCTTTAAAGGGAATGGAAACTGATCCAAAACTAATATTTAGAAACCACGAAACCAGCAATAGACAAAGCAATAGAATAAACGAAAACCGATATGATCTTACTTTAGGCATTACTGTAACGGTGTAAAAAAGTATGGGTTATAATCAGGTAATAGATCAGGATGAAAAATGTGGACTAAATCCTTTAAGACCAGATCAGGTCTTTGTGGGGCCAGTTCGTAATATAATAACCCGCCAGTTATGCCCTTGGTAGCTGCAAAAGTATAGATTTGCTTGTTTTTAAATGCAGAAAATTGCCCGTAGTGTGAATTAGCCTTGTTCATTTCTTCATAAGTGGTAAACTGTGATGGAGAAATCCAAAATTCGGCCTTACTTCCTTTTTCTAGAACGCTTTCTAGACTTAGGGATAGACTCCCTGAGCCAGTTGTTTCTTTCCACAAATAATTTACGTTGGAGTCTTCCAAAAATTTTGAAGCCCAACTTTCTCCGGCCGGTAAATACCAAACGTCCTTGAAAAGAGCCCCACTTAGAACAGTTGGCTTGTTTTCTGCTTTTTTGGCGATATTTTTCACTTTTTCATACTCCATAGCAATAGTATTAAAAATACTATCCGCTTTTTTTTCTTGGTTCAGCAGTACTCCAAAAAACTTTATCCATTCTGCTTTTCCTAGGGGTGTTTTCTCCATCCAATCGCCATTGAATACGACTGGAATGTTTGCTTTTTCCAAAATTTCATAGGGACTCTTCTCATTATTGATACCAAAACCTATAATGACATCTGGTGCCAATTCAAGTACCATTTCTGTGTTTAAATTTTCATTAGTCCCCAATTCTTTAATTTTTTCATCAGCGATCAAAGCTCTGGCAGGCATTGAAGAAATGTATTTTGTATTTGGAAAACCTATTAACCTATCAAGACCGTTCAAGGCCTCAATCGCAGGAATATGTGTTGTAGACGTAGTTATAAAATTTTTGATGGGCGTTACAACAACGGCGTCGTAGGCATCTTTAGGATAGGTTATGGAGGCCAGTTTTTCTTGCGGAATAAAAGCATATGAATAAGCTTTATTGGCCCCAGTCCAAGGTTCTGATACTGTCAACACCGTGTAGTTGTCATGAGCTTCAATAGTAAAACC
>CAYGUZ010000105.1:3194-6796 GCA_964353215.1 uncultured Flavobacteriaceae bacterium | reverse complement strand
GAAAATGAATAAGACGCAACAAGAAACAGAAACGCTTGCGACAGAGCTGGCGGCCAAACTACCTGATACAGATGCAGAAGTTATTGTTGCCCCTACCCATGTAAATCTTACAACTGCGGTACGGAGCCTAGAGAACTCTGTTATTCAGGTAGCGGCACAAAACATGCATTTTGCTGATAGTGGTGCCTATACAGGAGAAATTTCGGCAGATATGTTATTGGATATTGCTGTTGATATTGTAATTCTAGGTCATTCTGAAAGACGTTCACATTTTGGAGAGACCGATGATATGCTTGCTAAAAAAGTAAATACGGCCCTTGATAAGAATATGCGCATAATTTTCTGTTTTGGTGAAGAACTTGATGATCGTAAATCTGACAACCATTTTACGGTCGTAGAAAGTCAGCTAAAAAATGCGCTTTTTAGTTTAAAAGCTGAAGCATTTAAAAATATTGTTCTTGCCTACGAACCTGTATGGGCTATCGGAACCGGAGAAACAGCTAGCCCAGAACAGGCACAAGAAATGCACGCTTTTATTAGGGAAACAATGGCTGCCAAATATGATGACGCAGTTGCCAACAACATATCAATATTATACGGAGGAAGCGTAAAACCGGCCAATGCGAAGGAAATTTTCTCCAAACCAGATGTAGATGGTGGGTTAATAGGTGGGGCAGCACTAAACGCTGATGATTTTATTGCAATAGTAAGGGCAATATAATCAGACTTACATGACCTATTTAGAATTTAATTTTAAGGTAACACCGTTAGAAGTTGGCGCAGAAATACTTATTGCCGAATTAGGGGAAGCAGGTTTTGAAAGTTTTGTAGAGAACGATTCGGGCTTTTTTGCTTATATCTTAAAATCAGACTTTAAAGAAAGCAAACTTAAAAACCTTCGGCTTTTAGGTAATTCTGAATTCGAGATTACATGGAGTTCTAAAGAAATAGAACAGCAAAACTGGAATGCCGAATGGGAAAAGAGCTTCAACCCGATTAAGGTCGGTGACCGTTGTTTGGTTAGGGCTCCTTTTCATCAAAAGGAGAAAGTGGACTATGATATCGTTATAGAGCCCAAAATGAGTTTTGGTACCGGGCATCATGAAACTACACATATGATGTTGCAGCACATTCTTGATCATGATTTTAAGGATAAATCTGTTTTGGATATGGGTTGTGGTACCGGAATACTGGCGATATTGGCAGAAAAGAAGGGTGCGAAACCGATTGAGGCCATAGATATAGATAACTGGTGTTATTTAAATTCTATTGAAAATGTGGAACGCAATAATTGTGAGCATATCGAGGTATTCGAAGGTGACTCGCGTTTGTTGGCCGTAAAAAAATATGATATCATCATCGCGAATATTAATAGAAATATTTTACTCGATGATATCCCGAAGTATTCAGAATGTATGACTAAAGAAGGCTTACTGTTCCTTAGTGGGTTTTATAAAGAAGACCTAAGTATTATTTCTTCAACATGTAATTTACATGCTCTAGAGTATTCTGGCAATCTCGAAAGAAACAATTGGGTTGCCGCAGTTTATCGAAAAAGCTAAACAATTATGTATTTTGCGAAATCATTTTAGTGATTTTCCCCCAATTGAAATAATCATAATCATTCCCATAATCTTTTAGACAAACAGATTGGTTCAGCAGATAAAGTTGTGGAGAAAACATTAATGAAGGCCCTGGAGGTGTTGGTGCAAAACCGATTCTTGGAACTCCAGCGGGTTATGACCCAACTTCACTCATGTTGGCTTGCTTTAGTTCATCGGTAGATGGTGAATTTAGCAATGATGATGTTACAGCACTTAATTACCTGTATTGATCATTTCAATTTTTAATGATCATGGTTATGGCAATGTAGAAGATGTGACCATTATGGTGCTTCTTTAATTTTTGATGTTCTTTTTTTGGGTCAAAAGGTTTATTTCAATACATTTATTCAAAAAGAAGGGTAATCATGTTTAGTACTAAAGAAAGGGTTTCCGAAGAACTACTGCTCGAAGAAGAAACTGTAAAGCAAAGCGAAATCGTACTTTTTAATGACGATGTCAATACTTTTGACCATGTAATAGATACCCTTATTGCTGTCTGTGAACATACCCCAGAGCAAGCTGAACAGTGCTCTTTGATCGTTCATCATAATGGCAGGTGTACCGTAAAAACTGGCAAGTATGACGATTTAAAGCCTAAATGCACTAGACTTTTGCAAGCCGGTCTAAGTGCTGAATTGGTATAAATCTTTTGCGATTTTCGTTCGCATTACTTTCTTTTCCTATATTTAGACAAAGCTGTCTTCTATGCGCAAGCAAGTTACGTTTGTATCTATTTTAGCATTATTTCTGCTAAATTTCAAATTTGTTTCTGCTCAAGAGAATTTTCCCATCCAAAATTTTCTGCCATCTGAATATGATGGTGAGAACCAAAACTGGTCGATATCGCAATCTGCCGATAAAATAATTTATGTAGCTAATAGTAAGGGCTTATTAGAATTTAATGGAGCAAGTTGGGCGCTTTACCCATCGCCTAATGAAACCATAATGCGTTCTGTAAAAGTTGTAGAAGATAGAATCTATACAGGTAGTTTTATGGAGTTTGGGTATTGGACAAAAAACGACTTCGGTACTTTAGAGTATACTTCGCTATCTAAAAAAATAAAGGTCGATTTAATTGAAGACGAAGAGTTTTGGAATATTATAAATATTGATGAATATATTGTGTTTCAATCATTGAAACGTATTTATATCTACAATATCAATGAGAACACTTTAAATACTATTGAGTCTAATAGTACCATTACAAAGATGTTCAAGGTTGGTCAAAAAATATATTTTCAAAGAATTGATAAGGGACTTTATAAAATTGAATCGGGCAAAGATTTTTTGGTATTTGAAGATGACATCGTTCGAAACGATGAGGTAATAAATCTATTCGGTAGTGAAGAAGCGTTATTAGTATTAACAAAAAATAATGGATTCTATGAAGTAGTTGACGGAGGGTTAATTCCGTCCAATGGGTTTCCCAATGCTTTTCTATCTGACTTCAGTCTATATGATGGACTTCAATTAGATAATGAAAACTATGTTTTAGGAACAATCGCAGATGGAATAGTCTATCTAAGGCATGAAGGGGAATTGCTGGCGCAAATCGATCAAAACTCTTCGTTATCAAACAACACCGTACTATCTCTTTTTGAAGATTTAGAGCATAATATATGGCTAGGGCTTGATTACGGAATAAGCTATATAAATATTGATTCACCCTATAAGGTTTATAAGGATACCAAAGGTTCATTGGGTAGTGTTTATGCATCGGCCATTCATAACAACAAGCTGTATTTGGGAACCAATCAAGGGTTATTTTATAAAAAATTAGATAGTAAGAATGATTTTAACTTCATTCCTGGAACTCAAGGCCAAGTATGGTGTTTAGAGGTTGTAGATGATAGTTTGTTTTGCGGGCATAACTCAGGCACCTATGTGGTTGACCAAAATCAAGCCAAAAAAGTATCTAATGTGCAAGGCACCTGGAAAATAGCCAAGTTGACGAACAGGCCTAATTTTTTACTGCAGGGTAATTATGACGGACTATAC
>CAYGUZ010000105.1:0-3184 GCA_964353215.1 uncultured Flavobacteriaceae bacterium | reverse complement strand
CTATACGTATTGGAGAAGATTGGTAATACTTGGCAGCTTAAAAACAAGATAAAAGGTTTTGATAATTCGTCGAGATATTTTGAGACACTCGGTAATCAAATATTCGTGAATCATGAGTATAATGGTGTTTTTGAGCTTACTGTGAATGACTCTTTTTCAGCAATTAAAAATATACGTATAGATACCATAATAAAGGGCTCCAATTCTGGTATTGTAAAGTATAATGGAGACTTGTTATACGCTTATAAAAAAGGCATACTAAAATACAATCGAAACAAAAGAGGCTTTTTTAAAGACAGTCTTCTTAGCAGTATTTATAATGAGTCGGAATATGAGTCGGGCAAATTGGTTGTTGATAATAACGCCAATAGGTTATGGGTCTTTAACCAATCAAATATCAGCTATGTGAGTCCCGATGGGCTAACCAATACGCCTAAGATTAAGAGCATTCCATTAACAAAAGAGATGCGAGACGGAATTTTAGGCTATGAGAATATCATAAGCCTCGATAACCAAGAAAACTATTTGTTAGGTAATACCTCTGGTTATATGGTCATAAACACAAACGGTTTGAGAGCTAAAAGCTTTGAGGTTAAGATTGATAAAATAAGTAATGGCGGTATTTATACAGATAAAAAAAGCTACAGCCTTATATCGAATGGTAGTTATAATAGTAAAGAGAATGATTTCAAGTTTTCATTTTACGCCCCAGAATACAATAAATTTTTGGCAACGCAATATCAATACAGGTTACTAGGAATATATGAGGATTGGAGTGAATGGTCAGAAAAAGCCGAAGTGCTTTATGAAAATCTTCCCGCTGGGGATTATGTCTTTGAAGTAAAAGGAAAAATAGGAAATAATCTTTCTAAGAACAAAGCTTCGTATGCTTTTGAAATAGCAAAACCTTGGTACATTAGTAATGTAATGGTCTTACTTTATGTTTTGGGGGTATTGCTTTTTTCATTCTTCATGCACAATATGTACAAGCGGTATTATAAGAAACAACGTGAAAAATTAATTGAAAAAAATAAGCGTGAATTAGAATTCACACAAATACGGAGCGAAAAAGAAATCATTAGGATCAAAAATGAGCAACTAGAACTAGAAAACAAGAGTAAGGGTAAAGAATTAGCAGCCTCTACAATGAGTATAATAAAGAAGAATGAATTATTATCGACCATTAAAGAAGAATTAAATAAAGTAGCAGATCAAGAGGCACTTAAACCAGTAGTTAAGATTATTGATAAAAGTTTAAAGCGTAATGATGATTGGGAGCTTTTTCAAGAAGCCTTTAATAATGCCGACAGTGAATTTTTAAAGAAAGTGAAAAGCTTACATCCGTCTTTATCACCAAACGACCTTAAACTATGTGCTTACCTAAGATTAAACTTATCGTCTAAAGAAATAGCACAACTTTTGCATATCTCACCAAGAAGCGTCGAGATAAAGCGTTATCGATTGCGTAAAAAGCTGAATTTAAAGCATGAAGAAAACCTAGTAAACTATATTTTAGGGCTTTAGTTAGTACATCATTTCTCAATATAACCTCAACAGCCAATACTAAAACCTCAACATTACCTATACAGCGTATTTTATACCGCGTTTTTTTGTCTAGCCATAATGAGGAAATAAGTTCTTTTTTGACTTTTTTATTAAACAAAAGGGGTTTGTATGATATATTCTTAAAATATATACCCTAAAAATATTATGTATACTTTTTGTAGGGGTTGATTTTATGGAATTCGTATTCTTTACATATATATTGTACCAACCAAAAAAAACTAAATGGATACACTTCGGAAAAAATTACTCCAACTAACGTTTTTATTATGTACATCATTTGCATTTAGTCAAGCAGCGAATGTTTCTGTGGTCAATGATGATAATGGGGCGAAGCTAGTAGTCAATGGAGAGGACTTTATGATTAATGGTATGAATTGGGATTACATTCCAATCGGAACCAACACCGTTAATGCTAATTTTTGGAAAAAGTCTGATGACGTAATCAAGGCAGGTCTTGATACGGAGATGTCACTTTTAAAGAATATGGGCGTTAATGTGATAAGGCAGTATACCGGGGTCCCTGCAAGATGGATTCGGTATATCTATGAAAACTATGGTATCTATACCATGTTGAATCATTCTTTTGGGCGCTACGGCTTAACGTTGGATGGTGTTTGGACTCCGGTAACCATTTATGATGATGAAAAAACAGCTGCTTTTCTTATGGCAGAAATGGCAGAACTGGTCAAGGGCTATAAAGATACACCCGGACTACTAATGTATCTTCTTGGAAATGAAAACAACTACGGTTTGTTTTGGGCTGGGGCGGAAACAGAAGATTTTCCTGATGATGAAGAACAAAAGCAATTTATTGGTGAAAAACGGGGTCGACCTATGTATCGACTTATGAATGAGGCGGCAAAACTTATGAAAGCTGCTGACCCATCTCACCCCGTAGCTATTTGTAACGGAGATGTACTCTTTATTGATATAGTTGCCGAAGAATGTAAAGATGTCGATATCTATGGAACGAATACGTATCGCGGGGCTTCTTTTGGTGACATGTTTCAAGTTGTTAAAGAAAAGCTCAATAAGCCTATAATGTTTACCGAGTTCGGGGCCGATGCGTTTAACGCGGTTGAGAATAAAGAAGATCAATACTCGCAGGCCTATTACATGGTAGAGAACTGGAAAGAGATTTATCAGAATGCCGCTGGTTTGGGTAAAGCCAACAATTCTATTGGTGGCTTTACATTTCAATTTAGTGATGGATGGTGGAAATTTGGTTTTGACGATAGAAAGAATGCCGATGTTCACGATAATAATGCATCCTGGTCCAATGGTGGTTATGCTAGAGATTTACCATCGGAAGGGGTGAATAACATGAATGAGGAATGGTTTGGTGTTTGTGCAAAAGGCGCTACAAACCCCAGAGGGCTGTATGAGCTTTATCCTCGAGCGGCCTATTATGCTTTAAAAGAAGCACATCGATTAAACCCCTATGATGAAGGGGTGAATCTTGATTTTGTAGATAATCATTTTAAAAATATCCAGTTAATGGATGCCGTGCTCAAGGCACGCGGTGATAAAGCCGCCTTAACATCAGAGCAAAGTGATTTACTCCGTCTAAGCAACCTTCAAGCAAAGTTCTCAACGTTTAGTACGGGCGGTAATTTAC
>CAYGUZ010000104.1:3072-6805 GCA_964353215.1 uncultured Flavobacteriaceae bacterium | reverse complement strand
GGTAAACTTCCTGAAAAGGTAAGTGATGAGATTAAAGCACTCAAAAACTCAGATAATAAATACACGAATCTTGATGAATCTGTATTGTATGCCATGTATGCCTCTAGAAAGGCGATAGAAAAATCAGGTTGGTCAATAGAATCTAAAAATGTAGCTTTTGGGGTTAACATAGGTTCATCGCGGGGAGCAACTACTCTGTTTGAAAAATTCCATAAAGAATTTTTAGAGGATGATAGCACATCTACTTTGGCATCGCCAACTACAACGCTCGGCAACATCTCTTCTTGGGTGGCCCATGACCTAAAAACAAAAGGGCCAGAGATTTCGCATTCCATTACCTGCTCTACTGCGCTGCACGCAATGTTGAACGGTGTTGCATGGATACAAAGCGGAATGGCAACTAAATTTTTGGTAGGTGGCAGTGAAGCACCATTGACCCCCTTTACCATTGGGCAGATGAAGGCATTAAAAATCTACTCGAACCAAAAAAATAGTCACCCTAAGGCTTTCGAAGGTTTCCCGTGCCGTGCTTTCGATTTAGATAAAAAACAAAACACGATGGTACTTGGAGAAGGAGCTTCTATTGCTTGTTTGGAAAGCGGAAATCCAACCAATAGTTTGGCAAAAATCGTAGGGGTGGGCTATGCTACAGAACCATTAACACATAATGTTTCCATATCTACCGATGCAAAGTGTTTTCAAGATTCCATGACCATGGCATTGCACGGAAAATCCGTGGATAGCGTTGATGTTATCGTTATGCATGCCCCAGGCACCATAAAAGGCGATTTATCAGAATTTAAGGCAATCAAAAAAATATTTTGTAACAAAAAACCTTTTTTAACTACAAATAAATGGAAAGTAGGACACACCTTCGGGGCATCGGGGATGCTAAGTGTAGAAATGGCGATACTGATGCTTCAAAATAATGAAGCAATTTCCGTTCCCTTTGCAGAAAAACAGCTAAACCCCAAATCGATTAAAACTGTTTTGGTAAACGCGGTAGGTTTTGGCGGAAATGCGGTGTCCATCTTGCTTTCAAAATAAGCTTCCGATATTCTCGGCAATGTCTTATCTTAAATGATTTATTAACCAACACCTTTACACCATGGAAAACTGGTTTGCGGCTTTGAGCCTTTTCGAGAAAGTATATTGGGTAACCGCCTTAATATCTTCAGGAATTTTTATCGTATTGATTGTATTGACAATACTAGGCGGTGATGCCGACGATATGGGTGGTGACGTTGATGCCGAAGTAGATGGGGATTCTGGAATCGGATTTCAATTCTTATCCTTTAAAAACCTAATGGGCTTCTTTACCATTTTTGGATGGACCGGCATCGCTTGTCTCGATAATGGATTGACAACAAGCGTAACCGTAATGATATCCGTCATCTGCGGATTGTTGATGATGACCGCTATGGCTGCACTATTTTATTATCTGGCAAAATTGCAGAGTAGTGGCACTTTAAAATTAAAGAACGCGCTAAATCAAGTCGGAGAAGTGTATTTGACCATAGGGAGTAAACGGTCGAGTATCGGAAAGGTTAGTATAAATGTTCAAGGCACTTTGCGTGAATTGGAGGCACTAACAGATGAAAACAATGACTTGGTACAAGGAAATGTTGTACAAGTAAAAGAAGTCACGGACAATGGAATATTAATCGTTCAACTATTAAATAAATAAACACATGCTAATACCTTTACAATTGGGCGGAGGGGCCACATTACTGGCCATAGGGTTTGCCATCCTCTTTTTCTTTATCATTATTATTTCTTTTATAAGAAGATACAAACGCTGTCCGTCTGACCGTATTTTGGTAGTCTACGGAAAAGTCGGTACTGGTAATTCTGCAAAATGTATTCATGGTGGGGCAGCTTTTATCTGGCCTGTTATACAAGACTATGAGTATTTAGATTTAACACCCATTTCTATTGAAGTCGACTTGGCAAACGCGTTAAGTAAACAGAATATTCGTGTAAATGTACCTTCAAGATTTACCATAGGGGTGTCTACCGAGCCTGGTGTAATGCAAAATGCTGCAGAGCGCCTTCTGGGCTTGGGTATGCAAGAGGTTCAAGATTTGGCCAAGGAAATTATTTTTGGACAGCTTCGTTTGGTTGTCGCTTCAATGGATATTGAGGAGATTAATTCGGATAGAGATAAGTTTTTGACGAATATCTCGCAGAGTGTAGAATCTGAATTAAAGAAAGTTGGTCTAAAACTTATCAACGTAAATATTACTGATATTGTTGATGAATCGGGTTATATAGAGGCTTTAGGTAAAGAAGCCGCTGCGCACGCTATTAACGCGGCCCGTAAGTCAGTTGCCGAGAAAAATAGAGATGGTTCCATTGGTGAAGCAAATGCATTGCAAGACGAAAGAACCCAGGTCGCTGCTGCCAATGCAAAGGCGGTAGAAGGAGAGAATATTGCCAAAATTAATGTGGCGAATTCTGATTCTCTTCGTCGTCAGCGAGAGGCAGAAGCAGAAAGAACAGCGATAGCCGCAGAAAAGGTACAATCTGCAAAAGCTTTGGAAGAATCGTATGCTGCTGAAAAGGATGCGGAAATTGCTAGAGCTGAACGTGAGCGCAGTTCACAAATGGCCGATATTGTAGTGCCAGCTGAAATTGATAAAAAGAAGGTAGAGATTGATGCAGAAGCAGAAGCTGAAATGATTCGTAGAAAAGCGAAGGGTGAGGCAGATGCGATTTTATTTAAGGCACAAGCTGAAGCACAGGGTATTCTTGAAGTATTGAGCAAACAGGCCGAAGGTCTGGATAAAATTGTAAAAGCGGCAGGTGATAGCCCTAAAGATGCTGTTTTATTATTAGTAGCTGATAAATTACCAGAATTGGTCAAAACCCAGGCTGAAGCTATAAAGAATATCAAGATAGATAAAGTTACCGTTTGGGATTCTGGACAAAAAACCGAAGATGGTAAAAATTCTACGGCTAATTTTATTTCGGGTATGTATAAATCCGTACCGCCATTACAAGAAATGTTCAATATGGCCGGTATGCAGTTGCCAGAATATTTAAAGGGTAAGGACGTAGCTAAGGAAGAAGCAGAAACTGAAACCAAAAAATCTACAACGCCTAAGAAAAAAGAGGAATAGGTCTCATAGACAAATTAATACAATTCACGTCATTTCGAACTGAATAAAATGAGCGTGATAAATATAAGGAGTTTAGATTTCTCAATCGTCGCTGCACTCCTCATATCGAAACGACCCGTGGGTATTTTTTACGAATACAATGTCATTTTGAGCTGTCATGCTGAGCTTGTCGAAGTAGATAGCGAAAAATCTTAAGTTGAGATTCTTCATTTCATTCAGAATGACATTTTTTTTGATTAGGGATTTTGTATTGGAAATCCCTATTTTTGATTTATGAGCGAGACAAGACACAATTGGACCAAGGAGGAAATATTGGCAATTTACAATAAACCTTTAATGGAGTTGCTTTATGATGCGGCAACTATGCACCGTAAATATCATGACCCAAACACGGTTCAGGTTTCAACCTTACTTTCTATAAAAACTGGCGGTTGCCCGGAAGATTGTGGCTATTGCCCACAGGCAGCTCGTTACCATACCGATATCGAGGGCAATGACCTCATGTCCGTACAACAGGTAAAAGCTCAGGCATTACGCGCCAAATCATCCGGTAGTTCGCGTGTTTGTATGGGTGCGGCCTGGCGTAATGTTAAAGATGGTCCTGAATTTGA